>QHVI01000187.1 GCA_003223515.1 Candidatus Angelobacter sp. Gp1-AA117 | reverse complement strand
CCCGTTGCGCGGATCCTCCAGCCCTTCCCAACAAGAACCAAACTGCTCCAGCGTTTCTTTGCTCGGCATGAAATCCCTCCTACGAGAAACTTCATGCCTGCCAGATCCATATGTAAGTGGCAATCGTGGTTCAGCCCAATTTCAAATGCGATTGCCCTGGTTGGTCAAGTCCTTTGCGGTTCATCCTGTAGCTGCTGGCGTAAAATGAAGAATTGGGGTTCGAGTACGGAGGGTGCTACGCATGATACGCAACGATGTCCTTCAGAAATTCCCTGATCTGTTCGGAAGCCAACAGGTAAACAGCCGCAATGTGAACGTTGAAGAGGCGATTGCCACGCTGACACGGATGTTGCGTCCGGAAATTGCGGCTGCGCTGACCGCCCGCAGAGAGTTGCTGCAGTCACCGGCTCCCGTGCGTGAGAAGTACGGCTGGCCGAAGTGGGATGAAAAATTTGAAGACCCGGTGAGCGGGCAATCGTGGACGTTTCGCCAGATCGTGCAGGGCATGATCGATAACTTCCTCGGGAAAGAGAGCCAGTGGCGCTGGCGGCTCAATGACGAAGTGCCTGTCCCTCCCGATGCCCATCCGCTCAAGAATGCCGGGCTGGAGTTGACTGGACCATGGCAGCCGCTGGACATGGCATTCAACGCCCTGAACAGTCCCGCTCCCATGAACATGCCGGATTTCGAAGACGCCTCGCCGTCTCACTTTCTGCCAGACGGCACGCCCGCAAGCCAGCCTGTGGGAGTTTATGCCGCCCTGAAGAACGCTAAAGATATTTTCGCCGGCCAATGGAATGAGAAAGCCTACGAGGTGTCGAAGAAAGGGAAGAAGCGCGAATATCGGATCACCACTCCTCCGGCCAAGTGGCCGACGCGCTTTGGTCGTCCGCCGGGATTGCACATCACCTTTGATCACGTAATTGTCGATGGCCAGCCTGCGCCGGGCATGATCGTGGTCGCCACTCTGTGGGCTTTCAATAACTATGACGCGCTGAAGCGCGCCAACAGCGGCGTGTACTTCTACATTCCCAAGCTGCAGACGCCCAAAGAAGCCCTGATCGTCGAAAAGCTGCTCTCGCGCCTGGAAAGCATGACCGGAGTGCCGGCCGGGACCCTGAAGGTCAAAATGCTGTATGAGGAAGGCAATGCCGGGCGCACGCTGCCTGCCATCGCGTGGGTTCTGCGCCGGCGTTTGCTGGGCACGAACGTGGGTCGCTGGGATTATCTCGGCAGCCTGATTGAGATGTGGAAGGACGACCCGCAGGGCGTCTACCCCGATCCGCAATCGATCGGTATGGCCTCGCCCAACATGATTGCCTACCAGCGTTACAACGCGCTCACCATGCTCATGGCTGGAATGAAAAACGGCGAACTTGAAAATGCGGCGCCCATCGGCGGCATGGCAGCGGTGATGATCTACCAGCCCGGTGACGCTTACGGACGCTCTCGCTATAATCCGCTCGCCCTGAGAGCCATGGTGATCGACAAGCTGCGCGAGCGCATGCTGGGTTTGATCTTTGTGCCCGACCAGCCGCTGACCGCAGGCGAGCAGCCTGCTCTCGATGACATTCTCTCCAGGCGCGTGAAAGGCCGTCTCTACGATGCCTACCGGCAGAGCTGGGTCGCCAGCCCCGACGGCAATTATGTGGCCGCGGGTAATGCTCCCCTGCGCGCACGCATCGACGAATTGCAGTCCATGGTGGATGCCGCAAAAGAAACGGTGAAGGTAAAGAACCAGGATGTGCCCACGCCAGCCAGCGGACTCAGCGATGCCGAACGCAGCGTCTTGCACTCACGCGGCCTATTGAACCAGCAGGGGAAGATTACGCCCTGGGTCATCACCCGTGAATCGCTGGACACACCGGAGAAACTTCTCAGCCAGCAGCTTTGGGATTCCATCTACGCTGTGCCCAAAGGCGATATCACCATCGAGCGCATCCAGCACGCCTTTTACATGGCTGCCAACTATGGCTTCCAGATTTTGAATGGGAACTTTGCCGCTGCCATTGACGATTACGAACTCAAACTGCGCTTCATGAACGATCTGGCTACGTACAGGATCGATGTTTCCTGGCTGTGGGCTCTCGTGCATCACCAGGCTGCTATCACCAAAGACGGCTACTTGAAGCGTCCGGCGCTGACTGAAGATGGGGTGGAACCGGCAGAAAACGCCGACCACGTAAAAGCCGGTACCCGTTTTACCAGGGAACTGTTCGATAAATTGTGGAATTACCACAGCGAATGGACGCAGGCCTTCTTTGCCGAGCAGGACCGGCGCGGTGATCCCGGCCGCTTTGACCGGAGCAAGGCCGATCTGATCATGCAGATTCTGAAAAAGCAGTTGCTCTCGCCGCGTTACATTCAGCACAGCGCCCGGGTACTGTTTGTGGTTGGGCAGGCAAGCAGGGATGATGCTTCCCGGCTGCTGGAAGCGATCTTCGATCTGAGCCGCGATGAGATCGTGAAGCGCGTGCAGTCCGGCGCCTTGAGCCAGGCGGCATTGGCCACGCATGATTACGTCTTTGACATCTTCCCGCAGGAGACAGGTAAAGAGATGCCGCAGGGCACAGTTGCAGTGTGAGCCCCGGAATTCATGGAACATGAAAGATGTAATTCCGAACTCCCGTTAAGCTCACGCGCGTTTTCTTCAGCGCCGGGGTCCCCAAGATGCGCCGGTGTTGCGCGTTTTGGGGTGTGATGCGCCTGTCCTGAGGTGAGCTTGCGAAGCCGAAGGAAAGAATCTGCTCCGCTGCTGCCTGGTTAGGCGAGAATCCTTACTTTGCTGCTGTTGCGATGATTGGTGAAGACCGGGCAAATAACAAAAGTAACTTAGTCCGGTATCGGCAAATCTCTGCTGTAAGAACTGAACGACTACCTTGCGCGATCTGATCTTGCTCACCTCCGCTGACTCGCGGCGCATTGAAGCCGCAGAGGAGTATGGCGCCCTGAGAAGCGCGCAGGCCGTAAAGGCGGCGCAGCCCGGCTCTGCCGCTGCATGGGAAGAGTTCGGCGGCGGGCATCTGGTCTTCGTTGCCAAAGATCATCCGGTTGGCCGTGCCCATGGTTTGGGCTTTTCCGGCAAGGTCACCACCGAAGACATTGAGCATGTAGAAGAATTTTATTTTCGCCACAGTACGGCAGCCCAGGTCGATGTCTCTCCTTACGCTGACCCTTCGCTGTTTGAAGCTTTGAATCGCCGTGGATTTCAGGTGGCTGAATTCAATCAGACGCTTGCCCGCCGAATCTCTCCCGAAGAACGCTTCGCGGCGCGAGTGGAGGGAATCGAAATCCGCGCCGTGCGTCCGGAAGAGGCAGACACGTGGCGCAAAGTGCTGGCGCAGGTTTTCTTTGGAGAACACGCAGCCCAATGGGAAGACCTCTTCACGTCGTGGGCCGAGAACAATCCCATGGCGCTGGCTGCTTTTTCCGACGGAAAGATGATCGCCGGAGCCGGCGGCTTGCTGATTCCGCACTACAATCTGGCAGCGTTTTTCGGTGCAGCCACACTCCCGGAAGCCCAGGGACGCGGGGTTCAATCCGCGTTCATGCTGGCGCGGCTGAAAGTGGCCCAGCAGGCGGGCTGCGATCTGGCCGTCACCCTTACCCTGCCGGGCACCACTTCACAGCGCAATGCCGAGCGTGCCGGCTTCCGCACCGCCTATACGAAAGTTGTGGTTAGTAAAGCTCCACCGTAATCAGACCCCGAGCGTGAAGATTGAACCGCAGAGGCCGCAGAGGACTTCAGATACAGCATTCTCAAAATCTTCGGAATCCGTTTTGCCGTAGAATTCCTCTGCGCCATCTGCGTCCTGTGCGGTGACCAGCCGCGCTAACCGCACGAATAGATCTGCGCACACATCTCTCCCTTTCGATGCAGCTTAGGGGCTAATTGCTGACTGTTCAGTGTTGAGTGCTCTTATTGTGGAATAATCGCTTTGCTCTTGATCGGCGCATCTCCGGGGGCAGTGGTGTGGAATGTGCCAATGCCACCTACCGGCTGTCCATCCTGAAGAACCTGGAAATAATAACGTGTGCTGGGGGAAAGGCCCTGGATCTGCGCATGGTAGTTACGGCCGTCGCTGCTGGCCGTGGCAGTAGCGGCCTGCGTCAGATGGTCGCGCTGGGTTCCATACTTGATGCTCATATTTCCTGCGCTGCGGACGGACCAGCCGACCGTTGCCGATGAATCAGCAACAACTTCCGCTACCGGACCATTCGTGATCTGCTGGCTGGACGGCATGGTCGAATTATTTTGCGTTGTTCCAGTCTGGGCTGCCGCCAAAACGCTTATCAAGAAAGTTACAATGAACAGCGATACTCTTTTCATGTCTGCCCTTTCATTCATTCGGTTTTAAAGTGGCGGTTGTGAGATGCACCGGGATTATGGGGAGATGGGTCAGCCTGGGGAAAGAGATGTGAATCTGTTCATGCCAGGAGCGGGGAAACAGCCGTTTCCCGGTCCGGCGACTTTACATCTCAGAAAAGAAGCGAGTATTGTTAATTTGCTTTGCTGTAGAACTATAGAAAGCAAGACGAGCGCCACGAATGGTCCAAAGAAAAACGTCCCGCAGCGAAGAAACTCTGCTGTTCGCGAAAAACTTCCTTCAACACCCCAAAATGCTGGGCTCTCTGATTCCGAGTTCCCGGTTTCTGGTCGACCGCCTGCTGGGCAAGATTGACTGGGCGCGGGCGCGCACCATCGTGGAATACGGGCCGGGTGTAGGCACGATTACAGCGCACATCCTGGGCAGGATGCCTTCTGATGCACGGCTGATCGTGTTTGAAATGAATGAAGACTTCGTGCGCTACCTGCGCCGCGCCTTTCCTGATCCACGCCTGCACGTGGTGCACGGCTCGGCGGAAAACGTGGGCAGGGAATTGAAGCGGCTGGGGCGGGATGGCGCCGATTACATCATTTCCGGCATTCCCTACACCACCATGCCTGAACAGCTTCGGGGAAAGATCATGCAGGAGTCGCGGGAGGCGCTGAATACCGGAGGCGCAGTGCTGGTCTACCAGTTCACCCGCGCCGTCCTGCCCTACCTGCGGGCCTATTTCGATCAGGTCTACCAGGATTTCGAGCCGCTCAACATTTTGCCTGCGCGGCTGTTCTATTGCACGCAAGAGGCCATTGGATAGACGAAGCGGGTAATTTGGTGAAATGGGTCAATGATTTTTTGGTTATCACGAGTAATCGTTGCCCAAAAGAAAACCTGAGTTTTGATTTACCCACTACCAAATTACCCATTTACCATTCTTCTAGCCTTGGGCTTGCTGTTTGGCCAGGCGTTCCTGCGCGGCGTCGTAGCTTTCACCATAAATCGAAGGAACCTTTGCGCCCATGGGACGCAGGTACACGGAAAGTTGCCCGCGATGATGAATGGTGTGATTTGTGGCGAGTTGCAAAAACGCTACAGCAGGCCACTGGAACATGCCCCGGAAATCAAGCATTTTGGCCAACTGATCGCCTGACAGCTTTTCTACTTGAGCCATGCTCTCGGCGAAAGAAGCGTCAAACCATTTCACGATATCTGCCGAGTTTTTTACGGAGTCTGGGCAGGGAATCGGCGTGAAATCAAACGCGCCGGAGCTGACTGCGTGAAAAAAACGCTGTTCACTGGCTGCGATGTGCCACGCCAGTTCCAGAGCCGTCTTGGAAACCGCATCAGGGCGGTAATCGCCTTTATCGAGCGGCACAGCCTGGATTACACTTTTCGTGGTGTCATGCTCTTTCTGCAGCATTGGTATCCATATTTTAAGCATAAAAGTGGCCTGTTCGGGATTCATGTCGATAATTCCTCCATCTACATAGAGGATATCGGCTTTGTACTGACGCGTCATCTTTAGGAATTTGGTAAATGAGTAATTTGGTAATGGGTAAATGAAAACCGGAAACACGGCTTGCAATCACAGGAGTGTCTGACCTGTGACTCATTTACCAAATTACCCACTTACCCAATCTCAATCACGACCTTTCCGACTGTCTGATTTGACTCAAGCCGTTCGTGGGCCTTGGTGATCTCTGACATTTTGAATGTGCTGTCGATATTCGGACGCAGAACTCCGCTGGCAAACAACGGCACGACTTCAGCGGCAAAAGATTGTGTGACGGCGATTTTTTCTTCCAGGCTGCGGGCGCGCAGTGCGGTCCCGATGATCTGAAGACGCTTGCCCATCACATGACGTGAATCTATTACGTAGCTTCCGCCAGCTACTGTGCCGACCAGCATCATGCGGCCTTTGAGTGCCATGGCTTTCTGGCTGGCCTTTACATACGGACCACCTGCAAGGTCAAGTAATACATTGATGCCTTTGCCGTCCGTCCACTTCTCTACGGCGGAAGCGATTTCGTCGAGGTTCTCACCGACGGCAATGCCTTCCTGCAGGCCGAGATGCTTTGCCGCAGCAAGCTTGTCAGCAGTGCGGGAGGTGCCGTAAGGAACAGCCTGGATGACGCACACCAACTGCACGGCTGCCAATCCGACGCCGCTGCCTACAGCATGAATAAGAACTCTCTCGCAGGGGCGCAAAGCAGCCTGTTTCCACAGAGCATCATGCGCGGTAATAAAAACTTCCGGGATGGCGGCCGCCTCGGTCCAGTCCAGATTGGCCGGGATTTCCGCCAGCAGGCGTTCAGGGGTGACCAGATAGTCGGCCTGTGCTCCGCCGCCAATCAAGCCAAAAACCCGCTGGCCCGGTTTCCACATGCGCACCTCTGGCCCGAGCTCAGCCACTTCTCCGGCAAATTCAATCCCGGGAATCTCCTGTGGAAAGCCTGCCGGCGCGGGGTATTTTCCCTGGCGCTGCAGCAAATCCGCCCGGTTCAGCGCCGAGGCCCGAACGCGCACCAGCACCTGGTCGGCGACCGGGCGGGGTTTTGGCACAGTCCGGACTTCCAGCCCTTCCGGGCCGCCAAACTTCGCTATCCATGCGGCTTTCATGGTGTTTGCAGGATTGGACGTATCCATCAGGATTCCCCCTTGCTTGCCCCTAATTGGGATGCTCCGATATAGTTTTAATCAGGAATGTACGAGGATTTTCACGTTACCGACCGCTGGACCAACCAGAAGCTCCACTGCCTTTACCAAGCGCTTATCGTGGCCATCGCTACCCGCCATGCAGATGCCGTAGACATAAAATTTCTGGTCAACGGACAGCCAGTCTGGCTTGCTCTCCCGCATCCAACATGGGTGGAATATAACAGGAGAACGGGGCGCGTCATTACCGATCCTCTGGCCATCCAGACTGCCGGGCATTATCTGAAGTATCTCATTGAGTCGGGCAGCTTTGAGCAGGGGCGCGAGATGTACACGCTGACCGTGGATGAAGCGCTTGAGCACGTGAATGCTGTCCTTCAGGAAGTCGGCGCGCCGCAAGACGCGCTGGTCAACTCGGCCTAGCACCGCCAATCATTGCCAGAACCTTCCGCCGCGCTCCCCCTGTGGCTGTAGCGTTTTTGGGTTTTGGAATAGGAGCCTTAATAATGTCGCAAACAACTACAATTCTTGATACCGCGGCTGTCCTGGATACTCTTCTTAAAAGCAACAAGGTTCATCGTAATCTGCGCTCAGGTCCACTGGTAGAACACTCCATCCACCGCGAGGAAGGCATGCTGGCGGATAATGGCGCGCTGGTCGCCTATACCGGCAAGTTCACCGGACGCACTCCCAAAGACAAATTCACAGTCAAGGATTCAATCACTGCAGAGAAAGTAAACTGGGGAGACATTAATTTCGCTTTTGATCCGGAAAAATTCGATGCCTTGTTTGAGCGCGTTGTGGAATTCCTGCGCGGCCGTGAACTTTATGTGCAGGATCTTTATGCGGGCGCCGATCCGCAGTACCGGCTGCCCATCCGGGTAATCAACCAGTACGCGTGGCACAACCTGTTCGTGCGCGCTCTGTTCATTCGTCCCACGGCTGAAGAACTGCCGAATCATAGACCGGAGTTCACCATTGTTTCCGCGCCCGAATTCCAAGCCGATCCTGCGCGCGACGGCACCCGCTCTGAAGCTTTCATTGTCGTGAGCTTCACCCGGAAGATCATCCTGATCGGCGGCACCAAGTATGCCGGTGAGATGAAGAAGTCGATCTTCGGTATCATGAATTTCCTGCTGCCTGACCGAAATGTTTTTCCCATGCACTGTTCTGCGAACGTAGGCAAGCACGGGGATACCGCGCTGTTCTTCGGACTCTCCGGCACCGGAAAGACAACACTTTCAGCCGATCCGGAGCGCCTGCTGATCGGAGATGATGAGCATGGATGGAGCCCGGACGGCATCTTCAACTTCGAGGGCGGGTGTTATGCCAAATGTATCAAGCTCTCGAAGGAAAACGAGCCGCAAATCTGGAACGCCATCCGCTTCGGTTCAGTCCTCGAAAATGTCACCCTCGACCCTATCACCCACACCCCCGATTACAACGACGACAGCAGAACAGAAAATACCCGTTGCGCTTACCCGGTGGATTACATCGAAGGCGCTGTGATTCCCGGCGTGGGCACTCACCCCAAGACCGTGATCTTCCTCACCGCAGATGCCTTCGGCGTGCTGCCGCCGATTTCCAAACTGAATCCGGAGCAGGCCATGTATCACTTCCTCTCCGGCTACACGGCGAAAGTCGCAGGAACAGAGGCGGGCGTGAAAGAGCCACAGCCGAACTTCTCCACCTGTTTCGGTTCACCGTTCCTGCCATTGCGTCCCAAGGTCTACGCAGAAATGCTGGGACGCCGCCTGCAAGAGCATGGAGCGCAGTGCTGGCTGGTGAATACCGGATGGTTCGGTGGTCCTTATGGAGTAGGCGCGCGGATGAAGCTTGCCTACACCAGGACTATGGTGAGCGCGGCCATCGCCGGCGAACTGAAGAACGTGCAGTTTACCGTGGAGCCCAGCTTCGGGTTGACGATTCCGAAGTCGTGCCCAGGAGTGCCGCAGGAATTCCTGGACGCGCGCGGCGCATGGAAAGACAAGGCTGCTTACGACAAAGCCGCAGCCGATTTGGCTGCGCGCTTCGCCAAGAACTTCGAGAGATTCCAGGTGCCGGAAAACATCCGGGCCGCAGGACCGAAGGCGCAAAAGTAGCACTCAGCAATCAGCCCATGAGATATTTTCGCTCTTGTGGGCTGTTTTGCTTTGTCACCGAACAAAAGAAGCCGGTAGAGTAGGAGAGAGGGCAACACAGTAGTGCGACCCACTCTCCCCTCGTCGAACCCGACGTGCAGATTTCCCGCATCGGGCTCTCCTGAAAACTTCTTGTCATTGGCGTGCACAGGCAGTTGCGCGGTGTTGAATCCTACAACTCCACTAATCCCATTTTCTGGAATTGCTGGTAGTAGGTCACTCCTT
>QHVI01000081.1 GCA_003223515.1 Candidatus Angelobacter sp. Gp1-AA117 | reverse complement strand
AGACATCGATATCAGGATCAGTCTGCCCTGCGTGCTTCCTGAGAGGAGCAACAGTTTCGGGTACGATGCGATGTCCAAGCCAGACTGCGGTGCGGGCTCTTGCAGGCGCCACAGAGATTCGGCTTTCGCCCACGCAGTCGCTCATACCTATTTTCATCTTTTCTGGGTGGGACTCAAGTCCCATGTCCGACTGTGGTAAAAATCTTCACTTCCCCAGCACCATTCTGATTTCCGAGATCTGTCTCCTGGCTTCCCGGGCTTGTGGTCCATGGGGCTGCAGGTCGAGTGATTTCTGATAAAACAGGCGTGCTTCATCCAGCCGCTGCATTCCTTTCAAACTCTCGGCGAGATGAAAATTGACCATGGCATTGTCTGGGGCCATCTGTGAAGCCTTGGCAAAACGGGCGTAGGCGGTTTCAAAATCATTCCGCGCCAGCGCATCCTGCCCTTCCTTCAGAACCTGTTCCAGCTCAGGTGATTCTTTTTGCGCCTGCACCGTCGGCTCAAGCCGCTTGATGGCTTCCTGCGCCTGTTTGGCCAAAGGCCCATTTGGGAGGATTTCCAGGTAGGCACGATAATTCCCGTAAGCCGGAGTTGATAATTCCAGCTTGTCCTGGGTCTGCGCCAGCCCGATGATGGCGTCAGCATCTTTAGGCTTGTACAGCAATGCGTCGTTGAACCGTTCCAGCGCAGCGCGGTAATTCTTCTGCTTGAGGTAATACTGTCCTACCTCTACGTCTTTGGCGGCCTTGTGTGGGTCATAAGGACGCATCTCCTGCACGTCGTCAGGCTCACTCGCGTCATCCGCGGGCTTCGATGTGCGCTTTGCGTTCGTATCGATCTGCGAATCCTTGCTGGAACTCTCCCCCACGGGCGCCTCGCCCGCCGCCACATCAGGCGGCACATTCTCTTTTGGCGGGGGCATGTTTTTAGGAGTGATGTGCGGTTGATTGTCAGGGGAGTTTCTATCTTGAGCAGCTACGACCACGGATAAAAGAAGGATAAAAGTTAAATAAATGCCAAACTTCATACACTCTATTCTAGCGAACTCAGGACATTTCGGGATTCGCTGACCCGATTTCCCCGATGACCCGACTCTCATTTTCCGATCAATGCTTCTCCGACAAAACTCCTCGCCTCACGCAGGACTTAAGCACAAACATTAAAGGCCGCCAGCGGGTGGCGGCCTTTATCCTGCGCAATGCCTCGGGGGAGGAGAGACATTTACCGGCTCGGGTTGGGAGCGGTGGTCAGCGCAGAAGACTGTTGGCTTTCATTTCCGGCGGCAACATTCGTCATCAAACGAACGTCCACGCGGCGGTTCTTTGCGCGGCCTGAAGCTGATCTGTTCGAGGCCACGGTCTTGTCCTTACCAAGCCCAATCACGAAGATCTTGTGAGCAGGAATGTTGTTCTCAGAGAGGTACTGCACAACCGCTTCGGCCCGGCGTTCGCTGAGCTTGTAGTTGTAATTGGGATCACCCACCGAATCCGTTCCGCCTTCCACCACCACGATATAGCCCTTGGTGTTGGGGACATCGGCAACCAGCTGATCCAGGGCGCCTTTGGCATTCTTGGTCAGGTCAGCCTTATCGAATCCGAAATGAACTGAGGTCTCAACCACAGGACGGTAGTTGTCCAGGTTGGCGACTTGGTTGGCTAGCGTATCAGCGCGGCTCACGGCTGCCGATGCAACCTGCTGGGCCTGGTCGGCGCGGGTGCGGGCATCCGTGGCTTTCTGGTCGGCCGCAGACGCCTTGTCATTTACGCCCTGAATACCCTGCTGTGCGCGGGCATCCACGTCTTTAATCGCATTGGTGTTCTTGGCCGTTAAGGCATCAAGTTCATTGGACTTATCGATGATTGGCTGTGTCTGCTGCCGTACGTATTTTTTGGTGGCGCAACCGGCATTGAACATCAGGGCCGCACCGGCCACCAGGATGGTAAGACTGGATTTCACGTTCATGGGAGAAGCTCCTTAGGGACCCAAGCGGCTGGTTTTCATTCCCCCTGCGACAAACTGGCGCACCTTAGGGGAGCAGTGCCGCTAATTTACTCACCTTGGCATAAAGCAAGCGGCTTGCCATTGCCCGTGCGCCGGCACTAAATAATTAAATCCTTTACTGCCAATAGGTTATCCAATCTGTAGGTGCCTCTCACGGCTGCCCTGCCGTCTCCACAATAGAAATTTTTACGTACTTCGCCTGTTACCATGGTAACCAGTGGAGTTGCCGAGGTGCTGGGCAGCAACAGCGCCAACATACTGGTAACGCTAAGCCAGTTACGGCAAATAGGGACGAAAATCCAAGCCAGCGAAGCGGGCGACTATCGCCTGCTGCACGACCTTCAATAACTAATAAGCCTCCTCACCCATGGACCTGATCGAGAAAATCCGAACCCTTCCCACCCAGCCCGGCGTGTACATGTACAAGAACGCCGAAGGCGAGGTCATCTATGTGGGCAAGGCCAAGAGCCTGCGGGCCCGGGTACGCTCCTACTTCAATGAAGGTGTAGGCGAGGCCAATGCCAAGACTGGCTCCCTGCTGCGTGAGGCCGTGGATGTCGAATACATCGTTGTGGACAATGAAAAAGAGGCGCTGGCACTCGAAAACAACCTCATTAAACTCAAGAAGCCCCGCTTCAACATCCTGCTGCGCGACGACAAAACCTATCCTTACATTAAGCTGACCCGTGCCGAGCGCTTCCCCCGTGTCTATGTCACCCGGCGCTTCAAGAAGGACGGCAGCGAGTATTACGGGCCATACTTCCCCGGCAATCTGGCTCATCGCATCGTTGACCTGATCCACCGCAGCTTTTTGATCCCTTCATGCAAAGTGGACCTCACCCGCTATCATCCGCGGCCCTGCCTGCAGTACTACATCAAGCGCTGTCTTGGCCCGTGCGTGAAAGACCTCACCACTCCTGAGGCTTACCAGGAAGCCGTCCGCGACGTTCAACTCTTGCTCGAAGGACGCCAGACCGATCTCTCCCGTTCCCTGCGTCAGCGGATGGATCAGGCCGCCGGCAATCAGGAGTACGAGCGTGCCGCCCGCTATCGCGACCTGCTCTCTACCGTGGAGCAACTCCGGGAGAAGCAGCGCATGGCGGCCGTTGAGGGCGATGATGTGGACGTATTCGGCTACCACTTCGAAAACGAGATGCTGGCCGTCAACGTCTTTCATATGCGTGGAGGCAAGGTTCTCGACCGGCGCGATTTTTTCTGGGAAGACCTGCCCGACCGCGAACCCGGCCAGCCCTTCAATACCGGCGACTTCTTTTCTGCCCTGCTGAAACAGATTTACATCGATCAGCAATATGTCCCTCGCACTGTGCTGGCGCCCGTGGATTTCGAGGACCGCCCCACTCTGGAAGAACTTCTGAGCGAGAAGCGCCAGGGCAAAGTCGAAATTCAAGTGCCTCAGCGTGGCGAAAAACGTTCATTGATCGATCTGGTAGCGCAGAATGCCAAGCAGTCTTTCGATCAGCGCTTCCGCGTGATGAAGCCGGCTGCCAAAGCCATCCAGGAAAACCTGCAGGATGCGCTCACCCTGCCCGATCTGCCTAAGCGCATTGAATGTTTCGACATTTCCCACATTCAGGGCGCGGAAACCGTTGCGTCGATGGTGGTGTGGGAAGACGGCAAGATGAACAAATCTGAATACCGCAAGTTCATCGTGCGCACCGTTCAGGGCGTAGACGACTTTGCCTCCATGCGCGAGGTAGTGGAGCGCCGTTACAAGCGCCTGCGCGACGAGAACAAGCCCTTCCCCAGCCTGGTGCTCATTGACGGAGGTCTGGGCCAGCTTCATGCGGCCGCTCAAGCCCTCGAATCGCTGGAGATCACCAACCAGCCGCTTGCCGCCATCGCCAAGAAAGAGGAGATCATCTATGTCTACGGGCAGGAAGATGACCCGGTAGTGCTTGACCGCCATTCGCCCGTGCTTCATCTCGTACAGATGATTCGCGATGAATCGCACCGCTTTGCTGTGACTTTTCACCGCAAGCGCCGCCAGATGCGCGACCGCAAATCCGAACTGCTGGAAATTCCCGGCATTGGCGAACGCACCCGGCAACGTCTGCTCCAGCATTTCGGCAGCGTGCGCGCCGTCCAGGAAGCCGACGCCGCCGCCCTGAACGCCATCCTCACCAAGCCTCAAACCGAAGCCCTGCTGAAGCATTTCCAGAAAGCGGCCCTTGGCTTTTAGCTTTTGGCTTTTAGCTGTTAGCTTTGGCTTAGACGGTTTATTGGCCTTGATGTGTGCGGCAGATAAGAGTTCATCTCAGGATAGAACTTATGTACCGCAGCCGCCCTCGGCTAATGCCACTTACTTTAGGGACACCATGCTGTATCCCAATGAGAGATGTCATTCCGAACGCCCGTTAAGCTCACGCGCGTTTTCTTCAGCGCGTGAGTAGGGCGGAGGAAGCTGCCCCGCTGCTGCCCGCCCGTGCGAAAATTCTTTTAAATTCATGCTCGAATGTGCAAAGTATGTGACATGAGCCGCCCTCGGCTGCGCTGATGCCTCTCAACCGCGAGCGCAGTGACCAAACACTGCCATTCCACGTGGCAGCGCCTCATGTGTCGCATGCTGACGCTTCCTGACGCACTGGTTTCCTCACACCGGATCGCTCAGCATAAATCCATTGGGTCAGCGGTAAGGTTTTCCGGCAACAGCAGAGCATCTCTGTTCATCTCATTCCAGTTGAAGCGCTACAACCAGTTTTGCAGACCATTCGGTGAGGCCTCGTGAAGATCACCATCTTTGGGCTGACAATCTCCTCATCCTGGGGCAACGGCCACGCAACACCTTATCGCGCCATCATCCGCGCCCTGCACCGCATGGGACACACCGTCCATTTCTTTGAAAAAGATGTTCCTTATTACAGCGCCCGGCGCGATTTCTATAGCTGTGACTATTGCGATCTTACGTTGTACTACGACTGGGCACAGGTCAGGAACAATGCCCTTCGCATTGCTGCCGAGTCTGACGTGGTGATGACGGCCAGCTACCTGCCGGAAGGCCAGCGCATCTCCGCTGATGTTTTGGATCTGGCGGCCCCCCTGCGCGTCTTCTACGATCTGGACACTCCCATCACGCTCGCCAAAATGGAAAATACCGGCGTGGAGTATCTGCGGCGTGACCAGCTTCCTGGATTTGATCTGGTGCTTTCGTTTACAGGCGGAAGAGTTCTGCAGCAGTTGGAGCGGGATTATGGAGCGCGCATGGCCCGTCCACTCTATGGATGCGTAGACCCTGACGTGTATATGCGCTGCCGGCCATCGCCTGAATTCACCTGCGAACTGAGTTACATGGGAACGTATGCTCCCGACCGTCAAACTAAAGTCAATGAATTATTTCTCGAACCGGCGCGCCGCAATCCGGCCAGGCAATTGGTGCTGGCAGGGTCAATGTATCCCCGGGACTGGCAATGGCCCGCCAATATCCGCATTCTCGAGCATGTTTCGCCTCATCAGCATCCTGAGTTCTACTCATCCTCTCGGCTCACCTTGAACATCACGCGGGCAGAGATGGCGCGCAATGGCTGGTGCCCTTCCGGACGTTTCTTTGAGGCCGCTGCCTGCGGCACACCGCTGATCACCGACGCATGGGAAGCACTGGATTACTTTTTTGATCTGCACCGGGACTTGCGGGTTGTGAGCAGTGCAGAAGATGTGGAAGCGGCTCTGCGCATGACTGATGATGAACTGGCACAGATGGCGCAGCATGCCCGTGAGCGCACCCTGGAAGAACATAGCGGTGCAGTACGCGCCAAACAGTTGCTGCAATACTTTGAAGAGGCGCGCTCTGCCTCGCCCTCGGATCTTGAGACAAGTGAGGTGGCCTGATGATTGGAATTATTCCCGCCGCCGGGGCCGGACAGCGCATTCAACCCTTGGGCTGCTCCAAGGAACTGCTGCCGGTTGGCTCGCGCATGGTCGATGGCATTGAGCGACCCAAAGCAGTCTCCGAGTATCTGGTTGAGAGAATGATCGCCGCCGGGGCCGGGCAGATATGCATGGTCATCTCCGCCGAAAAGACCGACATTGTGAAGTACTACGCCGAGCGTGACTATGCCGCTGAAATCTTCTACGTAGTGCAGCAGCAGCCCCAGGGACTTTGCGATGCCCTTTTCCGCGCCGAACCCTTTGCCCGCCATCACGACCAGGTTCTGATCGGCCTGCCGGACACCATCTGGTTCCCCGAGAATGCTTACCTGCCGGCCCTCGATCTCACTCAAGCGGATGTCAATCTCGTGCTCTTCCCGGTCACCAATCCTTCGGTGTTCGACGCCGTCAACTGTGACGATCTGGGTTATGTGCAGGAAGTACAGGTCAAGAAGAAGGACGCCCGTTCTCACTGGATCTGGGGTGCGGTCACCGCGCGCGGAGAATCATTCCACCGGTTGAAACTGCTGTGGGAGGCCCGTCACCGTGCCGATGAATATCTGGGCGACCTGCTGAATGCCTTCATCACCGCCGGAAACATTGTGAAAGGAAAATTCAGCGGCGAAACCTATATGGATGTGGGAACCCTGGAAGGCTACCGCAATGCTCAGGATTTTCTGCGCGCGCACTCCTACGGATTGCGCGCCGCTTAGGGCATGCACTTTCCTCACTGCAATGGATCAGTGTGAATCAGCGTCATCTGTGTCATCAGCGATAAGGTTTTTGGTTGTGGCTCCGCGGTAAAAATGTTACGCACTGGCCCGAAGTATGTCCCGGATTTCGCGGTTGATACGAGCTGTATCACGCCCGGCCTGATCGATCAGGTCGGCCCATCTTTTAGCGTTCTCATCAAGCTTCATCTGTGCCAGCAGATAGGACGCTTGCATGATGGTTTCAATGGAATTGCTCAAATCGTGGGCCAGGGCCCGCAGCTTGGTATTGATTTCCGCAGGAATTCTCGCTGTTGTTTCCATTTTCGGTTGCGCACCCATGTGCTGTTCCTCACTCATAGTAAAGATAAAACCGTCCCCGGAGGCCGAAATAACCCCTTTGTTGGAAGCGAAATGCTGCCATTGAGTTGTTTTTTGATAATGCATTTTCCTTGTCCGTTGGTACACACCTGGAGATGTCCATTCGCCAGTACGCCGCTTAGATCCGGCCAGAGACCTTTTTATAGGTGAAAAACTTAGCCCCAAGCGGGGGTTTTGCCTAATTCGGCTAAGGCCGCTCCATGCCTAGAATGCCGCAAATCAAGCAACAAAGAAATTTCCGCCGGATGTGAGGGATTCCTCCTGTCAGGCAAAAACTGCTTCCGCCGATCAATCACGGTAGTGAAGCAGATGTACGAAAAATATAACGATTGAAACGTTACGCCGCGCACGCCAGCGGCGTGCGATGGGGAGGCGTGTGTGCGGGGACACTACCAGATCCGACTGGTGTTCTTTATTTTAATTTGCTCCATGGCTGCTTTTGCCGGAACGGCTTTCAAAGCAACCACCACGTTAACTGCTGAGACCTCCAACAATACCAGCGCCGCCGATACCTTCGCAGCTCAAAGCAACGGAAACGCCGGCGCTGGTAATGTCAGCAAACTGCCGCTTCGCAACCTCCTATACTCCGGCTCCAGCGCCAGGATGTACACCAATTTCCTGCCCTGGTTCGGATTTGGCGACCACATGGTTGTCGGCTACACCTCCAACACTTCCGCACAGGTCCATAAACAGGTAGTGGATATGATCAGCCGTGGCCTCGATGGCGCAATCATCGACTGGTTTGGACAGGGTACCTTCAACACTCATTTTGTTTACTACGATCAATCGAGCCAGATACTGATGCACGAAGCCGAACTTTATCCCGGCTTCAACTTCGCCATCATGGATGATGCGGGCTCACTCAAGGCCTGCGCCGCGCTGGCCGGCTGCGATCTGACGCAGACGCTCATCAACGACCTCACCTACGCTTACAACACCTACGAAAACTCTCCAGCTTATCTGCGCTACAACAATCAGCCGGTGGTTTTCTTCTTCGGACATGAAGCTTACACCCTCGATTGGACCCGCGTCCGCGCTTCAGTGCCCGGCAATCCGCTGTTTATCTTCCGCAATCCCGGCGGCTTCTGTTATGCCCAGAGCAACGGTGGGTTCTCCTGGGTCGCCCCTGAAACCGTGAGCGCTACAAATTCCATGGCGCTGGGCTATCTTGACTACTACGATAAGACCGCCATCTCTCTGATTCCTGCTTACTCACTCGAATCTTCTTACAAAGGGTTCAATGACACGCTGGCGGCATGGACAGCCAACCGCGTCATCGGCCAGCAGTGTGGAGCAACCTGGCTCCAGACCATGGCCGAGAATGGCAAGTATTACTCCAGCCTCAGACAAATGATCGGCGTCCAGATCGTGACCTGGAATGATTACGAAGAAGGCACGGAAATCGAAAGCGGAATCGATAATTGCGTGAGCATCTCCGCCTCGGTCACCGGAACCGTGGCATCCTGGAGCATTACCGGTCAGCTCAACACCATCGACCATTACAGGGTTTTCATCTCTCAGGACGGCGAAAACCTCATGTGGCTGGCTGATGCTCCTGCCGGCGCCACGTCCATGGATCTGGCACAGTTCACTCTGAACTCCGGGAGCTACACCGTATTCGTGCAGGCCGTGGGCAGGCCTTCCATCACTAACAAGATGTCGGCAGGCGTGCCGGTTACCCTCTCCAACCTGCCTCCGGTAGCCGCGCTGAGTATTACGCCGGCATCTGGCATCGCCCCTGTCACGGTCGTCGCTTCTGCCGCAGGATCAAGCGACCCTGACGGGACCATTGCCGGCACGGTTATCAATTTCGGCGATGGCAGCGCCGGCATAAGCGCCTCCAGCGCCTCGCACGTCTACAGCGCTGCTGGAACCTATATCGTAACGGCCACTGTTACAGATAATCTGGGCGCTACGTCGACGACGAGTGCTACCGTGGTGGTCACCGCACCCAACCAGCCTCCCATCGCTGCCCTGTCCCTCTCTTCCACTGTCGCTTATGGACCGGCCACCATCACCGCCAGCACCGCTGCCTCTTCTGATCCTGACGGCGCCATTGCCGGCGCCAGCATCAATTTCGGCGATGGCTCCAGCGCCGCCGGACCAACCGCTTCGCATACCTACTCGACTGCGGGCGTATACACGGTAACAGCAACCGTGACCGATAATGCCGGTGCCTCCTCCAGCGCCTCATCCACAATCACCGTGAAGTCGCCGGAGGTAATCGTCAGCAGCCCATCGGATGGCATTACAACCACTTTGCCGGTACAGGTGGTGGCCGGCGGTTGCTCCGGTTACATGATCACCGCCATGCAGATTTATGTCGATGGCGCCCTTTCCTACAGCGTCAATGCCTCCACGCTGAATACCACTGTGCTCCTGGCAGGCGGCGCCCATACCCTGATCATCAAAGGCTGGGACAGCTCCGGGCACAGCTTCATGCAATCTCTTACCGTAAATATGGTGGCCAACAAACCGCCGCTTGCAGTTGTCTCTACCAGTGCGGCCTCGCTGCTGGTCGGGGGCTCCATCACTGCATCGACCTCAGGTTCCAGCGATCCTGACGGCACGATTACCGGTATCAGCATCGATTTTGGCGACGGCACGATCGCCAACGCCGCCAGCGCCTCTCATCAATACAAGACCGCCGGCATCTATTCGGTGAAAGCAACGGTTACCGATAATCTGGGCGCGTCCACTACCGCCAGCACCAGCGTGACAGTGCGGCCGCAATTCGTTACGATCAGCAGCCCAACGGCGGGATTCGTCTCGTCGACAGTAGAGATCAAGGGAGTGTCGCGCTCCGGGTATCCCATCGCTGCGACGCAGGTCTATATCGACGGCTCACTGCGCTACAAGACCTCAAGCGCATCAGTAGATACTTTTCAATCCATCAGCAGCGGCTCGCACGTCATTGTCGTCCAAGGCTGGGATACGTCCGGTGCGACCTTTAAATCACAAGTGACAGTAACGCGGTAATGTGGAATTAATAGAAGCTCTTGATGGATCGCGACCGCCCTCGGCTAATGCCACTTACTTTAGAGACACCATGCTGTATCCAATGAGAGATGTCATTCCGAACGCCCGTTAAGCTCACGCGCGTTTTCTTCAGCGCGTGAGTAGGGCGGAGGAATCTGCCCCGCTGCTGCCCGCCCATGCGAAAATTTTCTTTTAAATTCATGCTCGAATGTGCAAAGTAAGTGACATTAGCCGTCCTCGGCTGCGCGGCAAAATCGGCGCGAGGAGAAAACTGGAACAATGGGTCATTTGCCCATTTACCAACTTACCCATTTACCCAATTTTCTTCCGGCGCGAATTCGACTGTTTTGATTTGGTCTTAGCGCGTGCCACGCTCTTGAATTGAAATTCATGCTCTTTCATTCGCACCCGGCTGCCGCTGAAAAGCACACCTTCGCTCTCCAGCCGGAACCGCTGCTCCATGCCTGCTTCGCCCGGCAGCGCAATGCGTCCGCCGGCTGCAACCACCCGGTGCCATGGAAGACCATGCGATTTGTGCAGCGCCCACACCACCTGCCGCGCCGCACCCGGAAACCCCGCGGCTCGTGCGACTGCTCCATAGGTCGAAACTTTACCTCGTGGAATTTTCAGAATGGTGGCGCGAATACGAGGAAACATAAACTTGCGAATACTCCAGGATCTTTATAGAGCGCAGCCACTCTCGGCTGCGGTCCATAGGGCCCAACACACCGCCAAATTCAATACACATCAACTACTTTTGTTACCTCTGCGTCCTCTGCGGTTAAAGCCTTTGGTTGTGGCCCGCCACGCTGTGGTTAATTCACAAGGAACATTGCCTGCACACTCCATAATCGAACTGCATCCGCTTTGCAAACCCCAGCCGCTCGTAAATTTGCATGGCCCGGGTGTTGTCGTCCCTTACATGCAGGAACGGAGACTCACCAGCGTCATAGATGCGCTGCATGAGCGCAGCCACCAGAGCAGTTGCGTATCCGCGGCTGAGGTGGTCAGGATGCGTGGCCACCGTGGTGATCTCACGATATCCAGGGACATGCAGCCGCAGACCACCCATGGCTATCAGCTTGCCTTCAATACGCACGCCCATAAACGGGCCTAGCTGCTGGATGCGTGGCGCAATGGTGCGACCCGGCCGGGTGAGAGCATAAATCCCGCTCATCCCGGCAATGTCATTCTCGCTCAGCTCGACGATCCGCGCCTCGGGTGCAAGCTGAATCTGCGGCACACGCTTGCGCTCATGAACCATCTGGAACATCCGGATGTGCCGCGTGATCATCCAGCCCGCAGGCAATTGCGGCGGTCCAGGAAAAAATAGACCCACCGGCTCCAGCGAAATCCGGCTGAGCGCCTCATATGCCTCCGCCGTGAGTTCTGCCAATGCCCCATGCGCCGCCATTTGCGGAGGAAATCGCCGCGCAATTTGACTTCCCAAAGCCACATCAGCCTGACAAGTCGTCAAGGCCGACCACACCGGAGTGTCGAGAGGATGCATGGTAGAAATTGGTAAATGGGTAATTTGGTAATTCACCAATTTACCCATGTACCAAAGATGGCATAGCACACCGAGCAAGATGAACCTTGTTTCACCGAACCACTGATCGGCGCGTCAGAACCCGTGCCCCGGCATCATCCATATCACCATTCCCAACCCTGTCAGCACCGCCACGAAGTACGTGGCCATCAGTGGAGAAGGTTGGGCAGGCGCGTCTTTGGTGAACAGTCGCCACGCAGCCCCGGCAGCGACAAAGAAGAACACGCCTTCACGGGTAGCAACACCCAGGACAACCGCCACCAGCAGTACCGTGAGACGCTCTGCTTTACTCAGAGCGTAGGCGGCTTGTCCTCCATCCAGTATCAGGACGGGAATGAGGTTCAACACATTCAGCCAGGCGCTGGCGCGTGCCAGTGCCGCCCACAACTGATTACCGGTGTGGACCCATGCCAGTCCACAGATAGCGGCTGCCATCATCCCGGCAAAGGGCCCTGCCAGACTCACTGCTGCGCGGGTGGTCAGCGGAATGCCGAGAGCATTCCAGCGCACATAAGCGCCCAGCCCCGGCAGAAATACCGGCATCTCGGCAGGAAGCCCACGTCGCTTGATGTCGATGAAGTGGCCCATCTCATGGATCAGGATAAGGATGGCAAAGCCGATGCCAAACCATTTGCCAAAAAGCCCCCAGTAGACGGCGATGAATGCGCCAAAGCTCAGCAGAAATTTCAGCTTGAAGATGGCCAGTAGAAAGGTCTGGCCTTTGGCCAGCAGCAGCGCGATGGTACCCAGCGGGCCCAGTTTTTTTACCCAGTTGCTTTTTGCCGGATGCCCTTCCATGGCATCGATGGTGGCTCCCAGCTCACGTATATGGCTGCGAATCCAAACTGCCTGGTTGGACTCAGGAGGCAGAAATTCGAGTGCTTCCGCCCAGCGTTCGCGCGCGTTGCGCATCTGCCCGTTGGCTTCGAACGCCCGTGCCTGGGCTGCGTACCGCTCCAGGTCGCCGGCGTGCACAAGGGCATGGCAGTACTCACACGCCAGAGCTCCCGGCGCCAGCGGCTGCGAACAGCGCTTACAGAATTGACTCAGTTCAGGACTGCTGGTCGACACAGCGTAGATACTCGTGAAACCAGTGTATCAGCTATGCCGAAGCAGATTTGGAAGCTTCATACGGACCGAAGATCTCCAACTGGCTTGTTCCGGCAGTCATACGCCAGGCAATACGAATACCGACAAGCAAGATCACAAGACCGATGATTCCAAAGACCGGATTTTGTAGTTCCAGAAATGGAGAGGCCAACCCCACAAGGGCAAGGTAGCCAATGGCCGCAGCCAAATTCATCTTGGGCGCTTGCTGGTCTTGTGCTTTGGACGCGGACTCTGAGTCCTGCTGATTTGGCGCTATCTGCTTCGCCTGCGATCCTGAAGTTCCGTTGTGCTGCATAGCAGCATGAATATAAATCGGTATGGCAGCCATGGAAACGGCCGCATACGTCAACAGCACGGCTGCAATCTGGTACCGCCTGCCGCCAATTCCCTTCGATCCGAGCATGACAGCTTTGGCGACAATATAACCCACCGCCAGAGCGATATAGCCCAGGTAAAGCCCAGTCATAATGGTGAATGTGGCATAAATAACCAAGCCGATGATTGCGCCGCCAATACCAAACAGCAGCCCGCGCACGAAGGCTGCATGATTGTCCTGCGGCCCTTCGCGTTTGAGCCGTTCCGCGCAACTCGGGCAGGCCAGATGGCTACCCACGCGGTAATAACTGCCTGTGATTGGCTGCCCGCAGCCTTTGCAACGGTCGCTGGCCGCTTGACCGGGTATCTCAGCAGTGTTGAATTGAGGAGTTGAATCAGGGTTGAGTAGTGACATGCTCTGCGCAAAATATCACAGGAATCTTTCCGGGGCAAAGTAGATTCTTGAGGAGCACTCAGCAGCCGGCACCCGGCCCAATGCTACTTACTTAAGAGCTGAACACCCGACCGGAATTCAGGATTTTCAATAAATAGCCCGCAACGCGGGCGAAAGAAGTTAGCCCGGCGCGTAAGCGCCGGGAATTAAGACCAAACGACGATCCAAGCCCCATTAGGGGCGACACGGCTTTTACACGCAACGTAAGTGGCATTAGGCACCCGGCCCCTGAACCGATTGGGTAAATGGATAATTTGGTAAATGGGTAAATGTGCCCGCTCCAATAAGGCATAAGGACTGAGTGTTATCCGTCACACTCAGGTGTGACCGCCGTCACAGTCCCGGCGTGACGTTCGCGATAGCCTCATTTCCGGAGGCCCTATGAGCACCGCGACTGTCGCCAAAGTAATTGTTCCCAAGCCACAGAAGTTTGAAGTCATCACCACGGTTCCCGAGGAGCGCCAGCCACTTCAGGAAAATCCCCTGCTGCCGGTGTTTGTAGTGGCGCTGATCTCATTCTTCATCAGTACTGTAGCCATTGGATCGGTGGTCTTCTGGATTTTCATGCGCCACTCCGGCATGCTGCCCTTTGACTCCATTGGCAGGTAACACAAGTACTTAGTTCTTAGTAGTTAGCACTTAGCTTAATGCCTGCGGATTCAGGTTTTTGCTAAGTACTAACTAGAAGCCATCGCATAAATGCGCTTAGCGCAATCGGTGGAAGAGCGGGCTTTCAGGCCCGCGTTACAGCGAAAAAGATGAATGGGCTTCAGATGGTGGATTTCGGCGCATTTATGAGATGGGTTGTAACTACTTGCATCCATCTGCCAGGCAAACACCACCAGATTCACAACCTGAACGAATATGGTCACATCTGAGCTGTTGACTGAACTCTCTTCATTGACAAACCCTTTCCCGCCTTACCATACTGTTCGTGAATGAAACCTGAAATCAAATTCGCGCTGATACTCGCGTGTCTGGCAATTGCTTTCCTGGCATCCGGCCAGCAGGCGAATCCCAACGCCGATCTGCCTCGTATCCAGGCGGACGAACTGGCCAAAGCCATACAGAGCAGCAGCGGACAGAAGCCGGTAGTCTTCTATGTAGGTCCAGTCATCCTTTATAACCAGGGCCATATTCGCGGCGCTGAATTGATGGGCCCTGCAGCCAGGCCGGAAGGCATCGAAAAATTGAAAGAGCGCACCGCGTCTCTCTCCCATGACCAGCAGGTGGTGATCTATTGCGGCTGCTGCCCCTATGATCACTGCCCTAACATCCGCCCCGCGTACCAGGAATTGCAGAAGATGGGATTCTCCAAAGTGCGCGTGCTCTATCTTCCCACCAGCTTCGGCACGGATTGGGCTGACAAAGGCTATCCTGTGGACAAGGGATAAAGGATAAGCGCCGTGGCCATTCGCAAGGCCGGGCTGGTGCTCGCATTGGCTGTAGCTGTTGCGGGCGTCTATGCAGCCCGTCATCATTACCGGAGCCGCTCCGTATCTTTGCCGAATCTCCCGGCTCCGCAGCTCTCTCTCACTGATATAGATGGCCGCGCGGTCCACACTTCAGACTACAACGGCAGAGTATTGCTGGTAAGTTTCTGGGCGGCATGGTGTCTGCCCTGCAATGAGGAAGTGCCCCATTTTGTCGAATTGCAGCAGAAATACCAGAATCAGGGATTGCAGACCATCGGATTCTCGGTTGATGATGCCCGCGACGACCTGCGCAACTTCTATCAGAAATTCAAAATGAATTATCCCGTGGTGCCTGCCGATCAGAAGACGCTCTCCGCCTACGGTGGTCTCCCCGGACTGCCGACTACATTGCTGATCGATCGCCGCGGCCGCATCCGCGAAAAGTATGTCGGCTATACAGACTTCAACAAGCTGGAGCAGCGGATCATCGCGCTCCTGCGAGCATAAACCTCAACTAACAAGAAAATGATACGGAGCGCAGCCGCCGGGCCCCAGACACGCGCCGGTTTTGATTGCGCGTGCCTGGGTGGAGGTGCCCCCGGATGCGCGGATAACTCTAAATAGAACAAAGCAGCCCGGCACTCCGCGAATGCCGGGCTGCTTTCAATGCGCTTTTACTTCGGTGTAACTGGAGGAGTCTTCGGCTGAACCGGCGGCGGCGCAGGCGGTTGTGCTTGTGCAGGCGGTTGCTGCTGCGGCTGCGTTTGTGGCTGAGCCGGCGGCGGGGTAGCTGCAGGCGCGGACGGCGGCGTCTGGGGCTGCTGAGGTTGGATGGAGAGCAACTCGATATCAAAGATCAGCGTGGAATTCGGAGGAATCGGTCCGCGCCCCGGCGGCCCATAAGCCAGATCCGAAGGGATATAGAGCTGCCATTTTGATCCCACCGGCATCAATTGCAGCGCCTCAGTCCAGCCTTTGATTACGCCGGTTACGGGAAAGGTTGCGGGCTCACCGCGCTTGTAAGAACTGTCGAATTCGGTGCCATTCACCAGGGTGCCCCGGTCGTCGGATTCCTGCTGCGTCTTCTGCTGGCGCTGCTGGCGCATATCGGTCTGCCACTGCTCAAGCGTAGTGCGCGCTTCTTCATCGGTCATCTGGGTCTTGGCACCGGAAAGCCCGTCTTTGATCCCCTGCGTCAAAATGTTGGCGTCAACATCGATCTGCTGGAGCCGCAGGTTGGATCCCAGGTTCATGCCCAGGGCATAGCTCAGTTTCGATTTCGGATTGGTAAGCGCCGCCGGCTGACTGGCAGATGGGCCGGTCTTCTTGGTGTCGCCTGACTTGGTGCTGGAGCCAGTCTGAGATTTCTTTGTGGAAGTCTGACCTTTAGTAGCAGAAGTCTTCGGCGCCGTAGTCTTTGTGGTGTCCTGGGCCACGGCAAACGTCATGCTCAAGGCCAGGATACATCCCAATATTGTGGTGGTTTTTCGCATAAAGGTATTCTCCCATCCAGAAGGACACAAGGGCAAATTGACGAAGTGCAGAGTAGCCGTTGGAATGAATTGCACTCCATACTGGTCCCAACCGCTTGGCGAAGTTGTTTGATTGCTCCTGATCCCGGGGGCCTTGCTCAGAGGAATTCCCGTAGCAACCCGGTTCTGTCCTGCCATCTCTAACGATTGTGCGCTGCTGGACTTTCGTAATGACCAAGAGTCATCTGTGCAGCCATCAAACCTGACAAGCAAAGACTATTCTCGTGCTAGTTCAGGTGGTATCCTAGGGATAGCGCCGCAGTTGGACAGAAGGTCTAGTGTATGGGAAGTGCAGTGAGTTGGAGTCGAATCAACACGAATCCTGAAGTGGGTGAACGTTTCACGGTCTCGCCTTTGTCTGTTCTGGTGAATAGACTGAAAGACGTCTCCGACCGGGAAAATATAGTGGGACTTCAAGCCGGCAGGGCAGAGGCTTTTCTTGTCCCGTTTACGCTGTTGCGGGATTTGAGCCTGCTTGGACCAACAGTTCAGGTGGATTGCTCAATTCCCTCTGTTGAAGGCGCAGTGTTGATCGCGATAGCTGATGAACCTGAGCTATTGACACTCTTCACTAAGGTCGCCGGCGGCAGCATGGGGTTGCCATGGCCTGCATTCTTTGCCCTCCCTGAAGACAAAGCAGGTGTGCTCATTTCATGGACCTTGAAAACCGGCCGTTCTTTCGCTGAAGCCGGAGTGATACGTATTGCCGGCACAATCTTCAAATTGTTTGAAGTAAGCCGCAAGCCGGAAAGCGCAAAGATTGTCTCCATGGACGTGAAGATTGGAGAAGGAGCCGACAACCTAGCAGGGCGCACCCGCTGGTTCCGTAGCCGGACTGGCAGATAGACCCTGTAGAGGCGGCTTCTATTCAATTTTCAATCGCCACAAGCTGCGTCCATAAGTTGCTGCTGTAAGCGACCGGTCATGTGGGTGATAGACCAGATCAATCACCATCACATGTGGCAGATTCCGTGAAAGATCATTCCATGAAGTTCCGTCATCCTCACTTACGAACACCCCCAGATCATTCCCTACAAAGATAGTCTTCGGATCGTCGGGGCGAACAACAACCACTTGATGGGGAACATTGGGCAGATTTCCTTGGTCGATGTCCCGCCAGATCAATCCGCCATTATCGGAACGGAACACATGCGAATGATCAGTCAGTCCAACTGTAACGATGAGGGTGTCCGCTGCCATTGCATCTGTAGCTATCTGAGTGATGATTCTCGCAGGTAAGGTTGATCCTGCAATGTTCGCACTCCAGTTCGCTCCTCCGTTAACGGAACGAAAGATGCCACCATTCTCTGTTCCCACATAAATCCGCTGGGAATCTGCCGGAGCAACTTCGAGGGCCGTAATTGGGCTGCCATCCAGGTCCGGCGAGATCACTTTCCATGTATCGCCATCGTCATCTGTGAACCAGACGCGGTTGGAACCGACGTAAATGCGATCAGGATCAGATGGATCCATGGTGATTCTGCACATCCAGATGAGGTCCTTCTCGGCCGCGGGCGGGGAGATGTCCTGGACCTGGCCATGTCTATACCGGTAAATTCCCATAAATTGATGGGAGCAAAGTAGGTGGGAAGGCTCCGCGGGATCGATCACCATCCATCCTCCGTCTCCTCCCAATATCTCCCGATGATCATCCGCTTTGCCATCATCCGTGATCAGGGTCCCATTGTCTTGCGCTCCGCCGCCGAATATCTGCTCATCGCTCTGGCAAACATCAATGTCGTAGTACATTGTGACGGCCAAGCCGTTGCTTCGATTGGACCATGTATCTCCACCGTCATCGCTCACATCGACACCTCCATCGTTTGCGGAATAAATGCGGTGAGGTGTCTGCGACGGAATCAGCAAAGCATGATGGTCCGCATGCGCATATTGCGGATCTTGCTTCAGTGCCGGATTTCTGCCCGTCGTATCACCGCGTTCTTTGTTCCAGAATGTGATCTTTCTCCAAGTACGTCCGCCATCCCGGCTCCGGTGCAGATCCACCCCACCGCAAACCACGAAATCAGGGTCGTCTGGGCTGACTGCGATAGCATTACCATATGACATTTGTCTCTCAGAGAGGAAGTAATTGCCGCTTATCTCGCGCCAATTGTCCCCTCCGTCATCCGAACGGAACACTCCTAAAACCAAATCGCGTGATTCACTGGCTTCATCTGCGCCAAATGCATAAATCATATTCGGCTTTGAATCACACAACGCCAGACTGGTTCTTCCGATGCGCGGGCTTTCAGGCAGACCGTTCGTTAATTGCACCCAGGTACGACCGCCATCCGTGCTTCTCCAGATGCCATTCTTATTTCCCTGTTCGGTGAAGGTCGCGTACATCCAGCCTTCCCAGGTTGGATGAAAAGCAATGGAGTGACAGCGATAGTTGTTGTCTGAAATGAAGTTGAATCGCTGCCAGGTTTTTCCCTGGTCCTCAGATATATAGAGGCCGCCCAAGTCATCTTGATTTTCAAAAATTCCCGAATTCACCCCTCCCAGAAAGATTCGCCTGGAATTGAATGGATCAACAGCCAGCGCTCCGATACGTTTGGGCAACCTCGCCTGCCTTGCATCGGCCAGCAGTTCCCATTTCTTTCCCGCATTCCTGGACCAATAGACTCCGATACCTGGATACGAATCTGCGGAAAGGTTGGCTTCACCGGTCCCACAGTACAAGACTTCTGGATTCTTCGGGTCCATCGCCAGAGAACCTATGTTCAGAAGCGTCTGCGTGTCCCAGGTACTACTCCAGGTATGGCCAGCGTCAGAGCTCTCCCAAACGCCTCCTCCGGCAGCCCCAGCCCAAATGCGGTCGGGATGTTGCGGGTGGGCAATAATGCTGGTCATGCGTCCCCCAATATTTGTCGGGCCAATGCAGTGCCATTGTTGCTGCGGAGCAAGCTTTGCCCCTGGCTGGGAATGTGCTTGCGTTCCAGAGGCCACAGTTGCGGCACCTTCCCTCGCCGGAGCTGGTGGGGGTTGTGTTGCAACTCCCGCTGCCGCAGCAGCACGCTTTTGGAGCTGCTGCCGTGCTTCGACCACGACATACGGAGAAGCCTCTCGGTATGGCCAGGCAGCCCTCGCCTGAAACCACTGGCTGCGCACCTTATGGCTTGTAAGCCTTGGCTTGGGAGGTCCTTCATCAACTTTCTTGCGCGGCCCTCTGGCTATAGCCAGTCGTTGTTCCGCTTCCCTATGCTCAAGGGCCGGAGCTGCGGCAGCGCCCGCGCCACCCCCGGCGGGTACACTGCGTTTTTCTATGGGAGGTGAGTGGTCTTTTTCGTCATCAGCCCGCATGGACTTCTCCTTCGACACGAGATTTCGCTTTTAGTGATAGCAGCTCTCGAAGGAACCCCAGCGCGTACCACACGACCAGGAATGAAGCTGCTTCAAGTCCAAACGAGTGGAACTTGAAAAATATTTCTGCGATAGCTAATCCGCACAGGAAGGCTGGAAGTTCTTTTACCAGCGCAACCCGGCCCGTGGCGGAGTGAAGTAGGCGATACATGGCGACTCCGTACTTATGAAGATGTGGCAGGAAAGTGGACTAAGATATTACCCAACTCCTGATATCCAGGAAAGTAAAAAATGAATAAAACAGAATTTAGATTTCTGATTTCGGCAGATACCGGTTAAGTTCCCGATACACTTCTCTAACCGAATTCGGGTAAGAATCCCAGGTCCTGACCTGCTATTTGCCTGATAATTTATTAGTTAGTGATCTGGCCATAAGAAACGTTTCATCTACGAACACATTTAGTTGCGAGGGCAGGCAAAGTATTTGTTCGCATTCGCGTCGTACTATTCTGAGCCGCCGTCCGCTATGCCTTCCTCTGTGCGTAAATCCAAAGCTGATGTAACCTCCGGAGCGGTTCCCGCCGAAGAACTTCAACAATCATTTCCCAGGCTGACGCTGCCTGTTCAGCCGCCCTATCCCCCTGCGGAGGCCAGGTCTGTGAACGAAATTCCCAACGAGCCGGGATGGCTCTACGAACCCAAGTGGGATGGCTTCCGCTGTCTCGCCTTTCGGGATGCAAAGGAAATCGTCCTGCAATCGAAAGCCGGGCAGCCGCTGGGCCGCTACTTCCCTGAATTGGTGGCCGCGCTTCGGTCGCTGCCCGCAAGAAACTTCGTCCTCGATGGAGAAATCATCATCACCAGCCACAGCCACCTGGATTTCAATGCCCTGCTGCAGCGCATTCACCCTGCCGCCAGTCGCATCAAAAAGCTTTCGCTGGAAACTCCCGCCACTTATCTGGTCTTCGACATGCTGGTCAATGAAAAAGCGAAATCTCTGGTTTCCGAGCTGCTTTCCAGCCGCCGCATGGCTCTGCGTGAGTTTGCAAAAATTTTCGATGGCTCGGAGCGCGTAAAATTCTCCCCGGCCACCACCGATTATTCCATCGCCCGGCGCTGGATTCAACAGGGCGCCGCCAGCGGTCTCGACGGCGTAGTGGCCAAACGGCTCGATTGCGAATACACCTCCGGCGAGCGCACCGGCATGGTGAAGATCAAGCGCATCCGCACGTCCGATTGTGTGGTGGGCGGCTTCCGCTGGGCTCAAAAAGGTGGCGAGGTCGGCTCGCTTCTGCTGGGTTTGTACAACCATGAAGGCCAACTCGATCACATCGGCTTCAGTTCCAGCTTCACCAGAGAGGCGCGCAAGAAACTCAAATCAGTCCTGAAGCCACTCATGGGTGGCGAAGGCTTTACCGGCAAAGCTCCCGGAGGCCCCAGTCGCTGGGCGCGCGAAGACCGCAATACCGAATGGATTCCGCTCCAGCCCAAACTGGTTTGCGAGGTGCAGTACGACCACTTTTCCGGCGGACGCTTCCGCCACGGCACCAAGTTCCTCCGCTGGCGTCCGGAAAAAACGCCGGAACAGTGCACCATGGAGCAGGTGCTCCCCGGTCCTATCGACAGCAGTCTGTCTAAGTTACTAAAGTAAAACATGGCTTATCTTTAAGGCGTTACCAGCTCCCGCCGGGGGTGGCGTAAAAACCGCGGCCAAAGTAGCCGGCAAGTGAGTTTCGATCTGCGGAAAAAATATTCATTGCAAGATCAATGAAGACGATTCGTTCAACAGGCGAGGAGAGTAGCAGGAATCCCAAATTTTCGGCCTTCCAGCGCACGCATTGTGGCAGATCGCTGAAGCCCTGCTACTTTCCCTGATGTGTTGGAGCCGTGGACTTCAGTCCTCGGAAATGAGTGCCCACGAAAGCCCTTTAACGCTGATGTGGCGCTGCTTTCAAGCCGCCTCTTTCTTCCCCCCGGCGATCCTGCAGGCTGAGAGCCACGTCAATCAGTTCCTGGCTCACATAGCTGGTTTTCGAGATGGCTTCGATAATAGGAATGGACTGAATTGCATTGCCCCGTAGTACCACCATATTTCCGAACTTGCCTTCGTGGACCAGGTCGATGGCGCCCACTCCGTAGCGCGTAGCCAGCATGCGGTCAAAGGCGGTGGGCGAACCGCCGCGCTGGATGTGTCCCAGCACCACGGCCCGGGTCTCAAAGCCGGTGCGCTGCTCAATCTCGCGGGCCAGCATGTTGCCGATACCGCCCAGGCGAACGTGGCCGAAATCGTCCACCTGGTCAGTCTCCGTGACCAGAGATCCCGAGCCTGTGCCGCGCGCCATCTTCGCTCCCTCGGCAACAACCACCACGCTGAAGAATCGTCCACGGTCGTGGCGATGCTTGAGCACGTCGGCCACGTCATCGATATCAAACGGGCGCTCCGGAATCAGAATCACGTCCGCACCCCCGGCAATGCCGCTGTAAATGGCGATCCAGCCCGAATCACGGCCCATGACCTCCACCACGATCACGCGGTTATGCGCTTCAGCCGTGGTGTGCACGCGGTCAATGGCTTCAGTAGCGATCATTACCGCCGTATCGAAGCCGAAGCAGAAGTCCGTTCCGCTCAGATCGTTATCGATGGTCTTGGGCACGGCGACCACCTTCACGCCGCCTTCAAACAGTTTTTGCGAAACCGACTGCGTGTCATCGCCGCCCAGCACCACCAGCGCCTCTATACCATTGTTGTTCAGGTTCTCGATGCATTGCTCCAGGCCGCGCTCTTTCTTGGCCGGGTTAGTGCGTGACGAACGCAGAATCGTTCCGCCACGGGGCAGAATCCCGGCCACTGCTTCCATGTCGAGCGGACGCATCATGTTTTCCTGCACGCCGCGCCAGCCCTCCAGAAACCCGACAAACTGGTCGTTGTAATGAAAAATGCCTTTGCGAACAACCGCCCGAATCACTGCGTTCAATCCGGGGCAATCGCCCCCGCCGGTAAGGATTCCAATTTTCATCTCGCGCTTTCCCCGTTCCTGGTCTTTTGCTGCCCAACGCTCCTGAATTCTCGTTATCCTGAATGCTGGGCGTAGCGAAGCGGAAGGACCTGTGCATTTGGTTCATTTGAATGAATGCAATCTCTTCGCACTTCTATCTTCCCCCACAACTCACTTGGTTATCAAGGAACCCGGGTGGGTTGTACCCGGCGGATATAGGTATGAGACACTAAGTAAGCTGTTGCATTCTCGGGGGAGACCTTGCCGGCTAAAAACTTCGTCAGCTACGAAGAGTTCTTCAACTTTTACCTTCAGGAACACAGCCAACCGGCCAACCGCCGGCTGCATGCCATTGGCACCAGCCTCGGCTTGCTGACCGTCATCGTTCCCCTCGTCATCGGCCATCCTCTCTATGCGCTGGCTTGGCCGGTGGTTGCCTACGGTTTCGCCTGGACTGGACACTTCCTCATCGAAGGCAATAAGCCCGCCTCTTTCGGCCATCCATTCTGGTCCTTCATCAGTGACTTCCGCATGGTATGGCTCATGCTGACGGGACGGCTGGAGGACCGTCTGGCACAACTTCCCGCTCAAACCGGGGAACCACTATAGTTACTGCTCCCAAATTGTGTTTTTGTTCGTGACAAGCAACCCGCAGGTACACTGCTTGAATCTTTTTCAGATGCGCGCCACGTCGTTCCCGTAAATTTAGGAGTTCCAGGAGGAATCGGTGAGCTCAGATTCACACGAATTGCTCATGATGGGAATTACCGCGATTGTCTGCCTGCCCGTAGGTTACATCTTCGGAACAATCATCCAGCGCTGGCGGGATGTAAATGAATTCGATCAGCAAGACCGGCTACAGCTCGAACGCGAACTGCAAATGTCCCTCCGCCGCATGGAGAGACGCTCGGCCTGATTCAGCACTCAGCCCGTAATCATTCGTGTGAACCTTGAATGCTATCTGGCTGAGACGTTCGTGCCGCTGATAGCGCTGATGAACGCTGATCGGATTGGGACAGTTCAGCTCATCCAATGACTGGATCTACGAATCACAAATGATTCGCGTAGATTCCTTGGCGTCCTGTGCGCCCATAGCGGTAATCATAAACTGTTTAAGCTGGCCTGAGTCTCAGGGTTGACGAGAATGTGTCCGGCTGCGCGCTACTTGGGCTGAATGTTCCTGATCGCCGCATGCCCCTCCGGTACCGTCTGGAACGGTGCAGGCTGGCTTTGCGCCTGAGTATTCGTGCCCTGTGCCGGTGTGGACTCCACCTGAAAATAATATTTGGTGTTGGCTTTCAGGGTGTTGATGGTCACCCTGTGCGTCTCTTGTCCCCACGAGGCGCTAGCCGTTTGGTTCAGAACATTCGGATCAGTCCCATAATGCACGGCGCTGCCGGAGCGCATATTTGTAGACCAGGCCACTACCACGCTGTTGCTGCCAATCATCTCCAGCACCGGGCCTTTGGTGATCCACAGGTTCTTATTGGCTGCGTAGTTCGCAGCTTCGGTCTTGAATTGTCCACTGGCAATCACAGCGCCGTTCTGTCCTAGAATCTGATACGAATAGGTCGTGTCCGGCTGCAAATTGCTCAGTTGGGCCACCTCGCTGCCGCTCCCGTTGCTCTCAGGAGTTGCCGGGACACGCACATTCATATTCGCCGGATTGCTTCCATAGATAAGTTTGGCCGCAGGATCAATCGAACTCGGCAGCCACCAGATTTGCGCTGAAGTATCTTTCACCAGTTGCGGTATAGGCCCGGCCATCAGCGTAACCGGCGGAGTGCTTGGGGCCGCAACGCTGGCCGTGGACATTCTCGCCTCCTTGGTTTGAAACGAGATTTGTTGCGACTCGATGGTTGCGCCGCTTCCCTTTCCCTGGTCCGAGACAGCTTGCGCATAATAAGTGACACCCGGCTTCAGGTTCTTCAACTCTACCCGATGAGTAATCGCACCCCAGGGCATGCCGGCCTTCTGGTCAAGATGGTTAGGATCGGTGCCGTAGCGCAGCAGTGTTCCTGAGCTTGCGTTGGTAGACCATGCGATCTGTGCCGTTGTATCGGAGACGGTTTCCACAACTGGACCATGAGTGATCTGCAAGCCATCTCCCTGCCCGTTTGTGCTGGTCTGCGCGACACACCACAGGCCCATCACAACAATCAGCAAACCTGTGGCCAGGGTCTTCTTCATGATTGATCCTCTCAATGGTTAGATGCATTCAGAAACTCAGGAGTCAAACCAGGATTAGCCGCAACCGTGCCGGATTCTTAGTTTTTCTCTGTGTCTCAGTGTTCTCCGTGTCTCCGTGGTTAAGGTTTTAATTCTTATTGCCTCTGCTTACTCTGTTCCTCTGTGTTGCCAAGGTTTTGCCGTTTGGTTGCGGCCTGCCGCGCTGTGGTTAAAGGTTTTAGTTGTGGCTCGGCTGCGCGGCGTTCATCAGCGGCAAATATCTTTCTCCGGTTGAAACCTGTGATGGCAATTCGTAGACTCTTACAGCAAACAATTAATTGCTAGTTGCTGACGGCTAGGTGCTAATCATGAAACGTGTGGCTAAAGTCTTTCTCTGGATGGCCGTTGCGGCTTTAGGAGCGCTTTCGCTGGCCACCATTGCCTGGCATCGCGGAGAGGCAATCAATGCCATGTGGCTGGTGGCTGCCGCCCTGTGCAGCTATGCGCTGGGCTACAGGTTTTACAGCAAGTTTCTGGCGGCCAAAGTGCTCACCCTCGATTCCCTGCGCGCCACTCCTGCCGAGCGTCTTGAGAACGGACGCGATTTCATTCCCACCAACAAATGGTATGTCTTTGGCCACCACTTCGCCGCCATTGCCGGCCCCGGGCCGCTGGTTGGTCCGGTGCTGGCCGCCCAATTCGGCTATCTGCCGGGAACGCTCTGGATTCTCGCCGGAGCGGTCTTCGGTGGCTGCGTTCAGGACTTCATCATCCTGGCGTTTTCCGTCCGCCGCGATGGCAAATCACTCGGACAGATGGCCCGCGACGAGGTCAGCAAGGTTGCCGGAACCGTCGCATTTATCGCCGTCATCAGCATCCTGATTATCCTGCTGGCGGTAGTTTCGCTCATCATTGTCAACGCGCTGCGCTCCAGTCCCTGGGGTGCCTTCACCGTGGGCATGACCATTCCCATCGCAATACTGATGGGGATTTATCTGCGCTATCTCCGTCCGGGCAAGGTGCTGGAAGCATCCATCCTCGGCTTCATTCTGGTGCTGCTCGCCATCCTCGGCGGACAATGGGTTTCGCAGTCCCCCAGCCTGGCAAACATCTTTACGCTCAGCGGCGCCACGCTGGCAGCACTGATCATTCTTTACGGGTTTGCAGCTTCCGCATTGCCTGTCTGGCTCCTTCTCGCCCCGCGTGATTATCTGAGCACCTTCGTCAAACTCGGCACCATTGTCATCCTGACCTTGGGAATTGTGCTGGTCCGTCCGACCCTGCAGATGCCCGCCCTCACCCGCTTCATCAATGGCACCGGCCCGGTCTTTGCCGGAAGCGTCTTTCCATTTGCCTTTATCACCGTAGCCTGTGGCGCCATCAGCGGCTTTCATTCGCTCATCTCCAGCGGCACCACGCCCAAGATGATTGCCCGCGAACCACAGACCCGCATGGTCGGCTACGGGGCCATGATGGCCGAATCACTCGTCGGGGTGATGGCCATAATCGCCGCCTGCACTCTTCAACCCGGCGCTTACTTCGCCGTGAACAGCGGCGCCGGCATGGTTGGCCAGACGCCTCAGGCAGCGGTAGTCACCATCACCAATTGGGGCTTCCCGGTCACTTCTGACGAGATGGATCACCTGGCCAGCTCCGTGGGCGAAAAGACACTCTTCTTCCGCACCGGCGGCGCTCCTGCATTTGCGCTGGGCATGGCCAAAATTTTTTCCGCCAGCCTGGGCGGCTCCGCCGTGACAGCCCTCTGGTACCACTTCGCCATCATGTTTGAAGTGCTTTTCATTCTTACCGTGCTCGACGCCGGCACACGTGTCGGCCGCTTCATGGTGCAGGACGCGCTCGGCCATATCTGGGAACCGATGGGCCGCACCAGTTGGTATCCAAGCATTCTTGTGACCAGCGCGCTGGTCGTTGCCGCATGGGGCTACTTCCTCTGGCAGGGACTTCAGGACCCTCTGGGCGGTATCAATTCTCTCTGGCCGCTCTTTGGCATCTGTAACCAGTTGCTGGCGGCCGTGGCTCTGTGCGTGGCCACAACCATCATTGTGAAGATGGGACGCGCGCGCTACATGTGGGTCACGCTGCTGCCGCTCTGCTGGCTCGTGGCCGTAACCTTCACCGCGTCCTGGCAAAAGATTTTTCATTCCAATCCCCTTATAGGCTTGCTCGCCCATGCCAACCAGTTGGCAAACTCGCATCCGCTTGCCGCAGACCAGATCGCAGGCCAGATGAAAGATCTGCCCCGCAGAATCTTCAATGACCGGCTCGATGCCGTAGTCGCCGGATTCCTGCTGGTGCTGGTAGCGGTGGTAGTAGTGGAGTCAGCCTTGCAGTGGATCAGCGTGATCTCCGGACGCAAGCAGGCCGAGATCAAAGAAGCACCCTTTGTTTCCACACGCTATGCCACGGAGGAGCCCGCATGAGAACGCTTCGCGAATTCTTCAAGACTCTGTTAGCCGTGTTGCGCGAAATCTTCGACGAGAACGCCTACCAGCGTTTCCTGCTGCGCACCAACAGCGTGGCTTCAGTAGAAAGCTACCGTCAATTTCAGCGTGAACGGGAAACAAGCATGGCGACAAAGCCTCGCTGCTGCTGAACCTTTGCGTCCTTAGCGTCCTTTGCGGTGAAATGCGCTAAACTGATTGCCAATGAGAGTCCTGGGTATCGACTGCGGCAGTGTGTACACCGGTTACGGCGTGGTAGAGCAACTGGCCAATCGCGAACTGGTCTGCTGCACTGCCGGAGCTATCAAGCTGAAGCCACGCGATCCCATGGCCTTGAAGCTCCAGCAGATTTTTTCGTCGCTTACTGCAATTATCGCCGAACACCAGCCACGGATGGTGGCCATTGAAGATGTGTTTTATGCGGTGAACGTGAAGTCGGCGCTCAAGCTGGGGCAGGTGCGCGGTGTAGCCATGCTGGCAGCTTCATCCTGCGGGCTGGAAGTTGCGGAGTACTCGCCGCTTTCCATCAAATCATCCGTGGTAGGCTACGGCAGGGCGGAAAAACATCAGGTGCAGCAGATGGTCATGCGCCTGCTGAAATTGCCCGTAGTCCCGGAACCTACTGACGCTGCCGACGCCCTGGCCATCGCCATCTGTCATATCCATACAGCTACAACTTTGAGCAGATATCAAACTGCACCCTCATGAAATACTGGCGCTGCGTTTTCATTCTTTGCGTGCTGGGCATGACTGCGCTTCTGGCCCAGTACCAGAATCAGTCGCAGAGCTCGCCCGTACCCACTCTATCCTTTGATCTTTACTGGGAAGCAGCTACGCCCCAGAACTACACCATCACTGTGGATGCATTGGGAGCTGCGCATTATGTCTCCCGCAATCCGACCCGGGCTGCGGCGGGAGCAGAGCCTGACGATCCGGAGTACGACCTGCATTTCACTATCTCCGGGCCAAGCCGCGACCGGATATTCAACCTGGCGCAGGAGCTCAATTATTTTCAGGGTCAGTTCGACTATAAGCAGCACAGGATTGCGAACACCGGCGCCAAAACACTGCATTACCAGGATGCAACGCGGGATAACTCCACCACCTACAACTGGTCAGAAAACAAATCCATCCAGGAGCTGACCCGGCTCTTTCAGGGCATTTCCAACACGCTTCAGTTCGGAGAAAAGCTCAAGTTCAAAAAGCGCTTTGACAAGCTGGGGCTGGAAAAAGAATTGAAAGGTATGGAAGATCTCGCCCAGAACCAAGACCTTGCTGAGCTGCAGATCATTGCCCCGGTTTTGCAGAATATTGCTGATGACACCTCGGTTCTCCACGTTGCGCGCGAGCGCGCCAGGCGCCTTCTCGCGCAGGCTGGCCCCAGCAAAGATTAAGGCTGCGCAAAGGAGCCTTAATAATCGTAAAGCCCGAAAAATAGTGGCTTAATGCAATCTAAGGTCATCTAATATAGGTAAGCCCAAGGAGTGAATATGCGCGCTTCGAGATGGCTGTTCAGCTTGCTCGCACTGCTGGTCTTGTGCCCTGCACTTTTGTGCCGCGCTCAGGAAGAATCCCATGTCAGGATCGTGCGTCTCAGCTATATCGAAGGTAACGTACAGCGCGCGAGTGCCGATTCCATTGGCTACGAGAACGCCACTCTCAATACACCTTTAATCGAGCGCGATCAGATTCGCACCGGGCAGGATGGCTACGCTGAAATCCAGTTTGAAGATGGCAGCACCATTCGTATGGCCCCGTATAGCCAGATCACCTTCTCTGAATTGGCGCGGATCTCTTCCGGCGCAACCGTAACCGCTGCCGATCTCGATCAGGGCGAAGCTGAATTCCGCATCACACACCACAATGACGATGGCCTGTTTACAGTCCGGACCCACCAGCGGGTTATTACTGTCAAGCGGACGTCGCGTTTCCGCGTGACCTCCAGCAATTCCCAGCCTGTGGAAGTGGTGGTCTGGAAAGGTGAAGTTTCCCTTCAGAGTCCGGACACCGGACAAGAAATAGCAGTCAAAAAGAATGAGACTTTCCAGCAGGATGTCCTCGACGCCGGTCGATATGATCTGCAAAAAGACGCTCAGGAAGATGAGTTGGATGACTGGAGCGCCCAGCGCGAAGACTATATCAGCAAGTACGCGAATGCCGGCTATACCGGATCACCGTATCAGTATGGCGTAAGCGACCTCAATTACTATGGCCAGTATTACAACGTGCCCGGCTATGGCTACTGCTGGCGTCCCAACAACGTAAATCTTGGTTGGGACCCCTTCATGAACGGTTATTGGACCTATTCACCCGCATTCGGATACACCTGGATTTCGGCCTATCCGTGGGGCTGGATGCCCTACAGATATGGGCATTGGGTGTTCGTCAGCGGCTATGGCTGGGTGTGGCAGCCCGGAAATTTCGCTAACTGGGTACGGGTACCGCGCATCGTGAATCCTCCAGCAGGATTCCGCGTACCCTCTCCACCCGCAGGAATTAGAGCAGGTACAGCACCCGGAACCAGCGTTCCCGGCGCTGGAGTAGTTGGCGCAGGCCGGGGCCGGGGTACCTTCAACATCGGCGGACGTGGCGGCAATAGCGGAGATGAAAACGTGCAGCCACCGGCAACCGGAACTGTTGGTACTGTGGGCCGTCCGGGGGATAGAGAACACCATGGCGGCAATAGCAATGACAGAGACGCTCACGACGCACCGCGCCCAGAACCGCAACGCCAGCCAATGACGCCTGCTGATACTCAGCCCGGTGCTGGAGTTGTGGGAGCACCGCCCGCAAGGACAGACCGTCCTATGCCCCCTGTGCATCCAGCGCCGATGCCGATGCAGCAGCCCAGAGCCGACGCGCCACCCGCAAGATCAACGGGCCCCGCGCCTACCGTAGCGCCACCGCCATCTCCTGCACCCAGGCCTATGCCTATAACTCCGGCACCGGCGCCTCGCAGTGAACCCGCGCCCATGCGGGCCGCACCTCCGACCGCAGCCGCGCCACCCGCTGCCTCAAGACCGGAGCCACCTACGCACGAACGCCAAAAATAACGAAGCTCGTGTAGCACAGCCGCCCTCGGCTAATGTCACTTACTTTGCACATTCGAGCATGAATTTAAAAGAATTTTCGCACGGGCGGGCAGCAGCGGGGCAGATTCCTCCGCCCTACTCACGCGCTGAAGAAAACGCGCGTGAGCTTAACGGGCGTTCGGAATGACATCTCTCATTGGGATACAGCATGGTGTCCCTAAAGTAAGTGACATTAGCCGCCCTCGGCTGTGCGGAGGAAATGGTTTCAGGGCAGGAAGTTTGTACAACCATGCTCCTGAAACTTTTGCATCCTCCGTTTACTCCGTTCCGCTGTATTACTAACATTCGAATTCTTCTCTGCTTGCGACGGATTCTCCCGCGCAGCGAAAGATGGATACGGTACATAGGGAGCAACACACCGCCAAATCCAATACACATCAACTACTTTTGTTACCTCTGCGTCCTTTGCGTCCTCTGCGGTAAAAGGTTTTGGTGGTGGCTCGCCACGCTGTGTCGCAAAGGTTTTTAGTGCATCCCTGGCAACGCCCTGAACACCGCCGCACTCTTTTCCAACGACAATGCCTCCGCCCTTACATCCGCTCGCGCGCCTGCCTGCTTGAGCGCAGCACGAATTTGACCTTCGGCATATTGCTTCTTCAGGTTATTCAGCAGCGTCTTGCGCTTCATTGCAAAGGCCATCTTCAGGAACTCAATGAACTCATCCGCCGCCACACCCAGTTCATCGAAGCGTGGCGCAACCTTCATCCGCAGCACGCTGGAATGCACCTTCGGCGGCGGCGCAAATGCACCCGGAGGCAGCGTGAATAGCTTTTCCACGTGCGTATAGAGCTGGGCCGTAGCCGAGAGCAATCCATAATCGCGAGTGCCGGGCTTCGCAGCAATGCGGTCAGCCACCTCGCGCTGCACCATGATCACAATCCAATCAAACTGGTCATGGAACTTGAAGATGTGCAGCAGAATGTCTGAGGTAATGTAGTAAGGCAGGTTACCGAGCAGGCGGGCGCGCTCCGGTTTCAAGGGCCGCAGGTCATTGAGCGGCCCAATCGTGCGGTTGAGCACGGTACCGAAATCAATGGCGAGTACATCGCCTTCCAGCACCTCCATCTTCGGTTCGCGAGAGTATTTGAATCGCAGCTCGGTCGCCAGCATGCGGTCGAACTCGATGGCGATTACACGTCCGGCCCGCTGCACCAGAGTATCGGTGAGCGCACCCCGTCCGGGGCCGACCTCCACCACCAGTGACTGGGAGACATCGCCCAATGCATCTACGATTCTTTCAGCAGCCTTGCGGTCGGTCAGGAAATTCTGTCCAAGCTTGGCTTTCTTCGGGCTTCGCAAATTGACCATGCTTCTTTCCGCCATTTAGACTTTTTCTTAAGTTGTCGGTTCCTCGTGGAGGCCTGGTGAATATCGTCTTTGCCGCTTCTGAATGTGTTCCCTACTCGAAAACTGGCGGTCTGGCAGATGTTGTCGGCGCATTGCCCAAAGCGCTCGCCGAACTTGGACACAACGTATCGGTCTATCTGCCGAAATACAGGCAGACAAAGCTCACCGATGCCAAAGTCCTGCTGCGCAGCGTGACCATTCCTTTTGACGACCAGTACCGCTTCTGCTCCGTGCTCGATGGGGGAAAACAATCTGGAGTGCAATTCTACTTTATCGACTATCCACCGTTCTTTGACCGCGACGCCCTTTACGGCACCTCCGCAGGCGATTACCCTGACAACGCCGAGCGCTTCGCCCTGTATTCCCGCGCTGTGCTTGAGGCTTCAAAGATTCTCGGCCCACCGGATATCTTCCATTGCCACGACTGGCAATCGGCGCTGGTGCCGGTGCTGCTGCGCACCAGTTACCTGGATGACCCAATCTTCCGCAACACCGCCACCGTCTTCACCATCCATAATATCGGCTACCAGGGACTCTTCCCTCCGGACACGCTGCCCCTGCTCATGCTTCCCTGGGACCTCTTCACCATGGACAAAATGGAGTTCTGGGGCAAGGTCAACTTCCTCAAAGGCGCGCTGGCCTTTTCAGATTACATCACCACCGTGAGCCGGAAATACAGTCAGGAGATCCAGACGCCCGAATATGGCTTTGGCCTGGAAGGCGTTCTGCGCGGACGCGCGAACACCGTCTCCGGCATTCTCAACGGCGTGGATTACAACGAGTGGAGCCCGGAAAAAGACAAATTCATCACCAGGCCGTATTCCCCCGAAAATCTTGCAGGCAAGAAAGAATGCAAGCGTGATCTGCTGAAGCAGTTTGGGATTGAAAATGCCAATGTTGATCTGCCCGTAATCGGCATCGTTTCGCGTTTTGCCACCCAAAAGGGCTTTGACCTGATCGCCGAAATTGCCGACGATCTGGCGGGCTTGCCTATCGTTGTGACCATTCTCGGCAGCGGAGACAAGGAATACGAAGACCTCTTCCGCAACTTGAACCGCCAATCCCCTGATAAATTCGCTCTCAAAGTAGCCTATGATAATGCGCTCGCGCACCGCATCGAGGCCGGCGCAGACATGTTTCTCATGCCTTCGCGCTACGAGCCTTGCGGCCTGAACCAGATTTACAGCCTGAAATACGGAACGGTGCCCGTCGTCCGCGCCACCGGCGGACTCGATGACACCATTGAGCATTGGGACCCGGCCACTGGAAAGGGAACCGGCTTCAAGTTCACTCTCTATTCCGGCAGCTCATTGCTCTCGACGATTCATGAAGCTTTAGAGGCATTCAAGGACCAGTCATCCTGGAAGAAGCTGATGATCAACGGCATGAGCAAAGATTTCTCCTGGGCCGCTTCAGCCAAAGAATACGTGAAGATATATGAGAGATTGAGGCCGTCGCGCCCCGCCAGCGCCGCATAAATGGGTTCTGCGTGTCCTCAGTGCTTCCGTGCCTCTGTGGTAAATATTTGTTTCCTGAAGTAAAAGAACACCGGAATTCCCAACAGGATCACAATCGTCCCCGCCACCGAGTTCTGCAGATTTTCTCCCCCGAAGGTGTAACACAGCAGCACCGTCGCTGCCAGGATGAAGAGCGCAGGTACCAGCGGATACCCCCATGTGCGATACGGACGCGGTATGTCAGGCTCACGATGTCTGAAGACAAAGATGGTGCTCGCTGCAATCATGTAGAACAGCCATTCAGCGAAGATCGCCAGCGAAAATAATTGTTGAAATGCCCCACCCACCAACAGCAGAAGAATAGCCATAATGGCCTGCACCACAATCGCCAGCGCCGGGGTATGAAATCGGGGATGAACCTCTGCCAAAGCTTTGAAGAAATACCCGTCACGGGCCACGGCAAAAGGCACGCGCCCGCCGCTCATGATAGTTCCATTCAAGGTCACCAGCATCGAAAGTGCCATGCCAATGGAGACGATCACTGCACCCCAGTGTCCGAGCACAATTTCCGTTGCTGCTGATGCAGGCACCTTGGATGCCGCGATGGCACTCGCGGGCATCACGTATTGCACCGCCGCGTTGATTCCGATATAGAGCACGCCAACGATGGCAACCCCGGTAATCAGCGCGACCGGAATCGTCCGCTCCGGTTTGCTGATCTCGCCGCTCACCATGTTGAGATCGTTCCATCCGTCATAGGCCCACAGGGCTGCCACCAGCGCCGCCATGAATCCGGCCATGCCTCCTCGCGCCCCCATGAAGGTCGTGTGGAAGTTCCCCCATCCACCGGATGAAGCCGTAAACCCTATCAGGACGATGGCCGCGATCATTCCCACTTTCAGCGTTGTAAAGACAAGCTGAAATCCCCCAGCCTTCCTGATGCCGATATAGTTCAAGGCTGAGATCAGCACCGTGGCGGCGATGGCGACCAGGTGCCCGTAAGTAATTTCAAAAGTCTTGCTGCTGAAAAGATGAAGCGCTAATAAAGACGTATTCAGAAAGCTCAGCCGGGGAAAGGTGCTGAGCACGTCGACCATGCCCGTGGTAATCGTCGCAATAGACGCAGGCTTGGCAATCAGGAACCACGTCCAGGCATAGAGAAAGCCCGGGAGTGGCCCGTAAGCGTCACGGATGTAAACGTATTCGCCTCCGGCCCACGGTCTCACCGCGCCCAGCTCTGCATAGGTCAGCGCGCCAAAAAATGAGAGCAGGCCGCCGACGATCCATACCAGGTAAACCAGCCCGGCCGAGCCTACCTCTTTCATCATTACGCCGGGTACGCGAAAGATGCCGCTGCCGATAATCGTGCCCGCCACAATCGCAATGGCGTGCCATACGTTCAGGTCGCGGACCAGTTCAGCGCCGCCAGATTGTTTAGCTGCTTGCATCTCTCTGCACCAGGCTTGCAAGGTATCCTATGGCAAAAGTCGTCAGCGCACCCGCGGTCACATACCAGGTGAACGGAATTTTCGTCCATCGCCAGATGTAAATGTTCAGAGCCAGTCCACAGAGCATACCTGCAATTGCGCCCATTTGTCTCGCCCTGCGTGTGAGCAGCCCCAGAAGAAATACACCCAGCAGACCACCATAAGCCACCGCCGCCAGCCCCAGTCCGGTTTCCAGCACCCCATGACTCTGGCGTGAAGCCAGTGCCAGTCCAAACAGCACCACTCCCCAGATAATGGTAGCCACGCGTGAAAGTCGAATGCGCGTGCGGTCAGGAGTTTCCGGCTTCGCTCGCAGGTAGAAATCAATCATGCTGGTGGAAGAGAGCGAATTCAGAGCGGCACTGAGGTTTGACATGGCGGCCGCGAGAATGGCCGCGATCAGCAGCCCCGAGATTCCACGGGGCATGTGCTCCACGATAAACGTGGGAAACACCCAGTCAGAGGTTGGAAAGCTGGTTTGCGGCGGATAGAGTTTGTAAAACATCCACAGGCCTGCACCCACCAGCAGGAAGAGCGTGAACTGCGCGAGAATGACCACTCCGCTGGACAGCAGCGCCAGCTTCGATTCGCGCTGGTTGCGCGCCACCAGCAGGCGCTGCACCATAAGCTGGTCTGTGCCATGGCTGGCAGTAGTCAGGAACATCCCTCCGATCAATCCTGCCCAGAAGGTGTAGGCTTTGAAAAAGGTAAAGGAGAAATCAAATACCTGCAGCTTCCCTGCCTGTGCCGCCGCCGCGTGAATTGCCGGCCATCCTCCCGGCACTAAATGCGTGAGCGTAAAAAATCCGATCACTGTCCCGGAGACGTAGATCACCATCTGCACCACGTCCGTCCAGATCACCGCCGCCATGCCTCCCTCAAAGGTGTAAATCAGCGTGAGCAGCAGGATGATGGAGACGGAAAGAATGTCATTGGTCCCCAGGGCAATGCGCACGACAATGGAGATCGCCCATACACGCACGCCTTCAGCGATCGCACGCACCACCAGGAAAACACCCGCGGTCAGCCGGTGCAACGCCTTGCCAAAGCGGCGGTCAATGAGCTCGTAAGCGGTGAACATCTCCCCGCGAAAATACTGCGGGATAAAAATCAGGCAAATGACGACTCTGCCGAGTAAATAACCAAATATCAACTGCAGGAATCCAAAGTTTCCACCGTAAGCAATACCTGGTGTGCCGATGATCGTAAGCGTACTGGTCTCAGCGGCCACAATGGAGAGCGCAATCGCCCACCACGGAATGTTGCGGTCAGCCAGGAAGTAATCACGGAGTGAACGCTGGGATTTTCGGAATCTCAGCCCAAAAAGTGTTATACAAATCAGATAGGCAACAATGATGACGAGATCAACGGCGTGAAGGCGCATGAGCGGAATCTATGGCAAGGCCAATTAGTATCAACAAAAGCAAGGCAGTGCAAAAGAAAAGCTAAAGGATGATGAGAACACATGCCGTTGTATCTGGGAATTGACGCCGGAGGCACCAAGACCGATTGCGCCATCAGCAACGGCGCGGAGTTGCTGGGCCAGGCCACGGGACCGACCTGCAAAATTGCTCGTGTGGGCGAAGAACAGGCCAGCCGCAACCTGCATGATGTCATCATGCAGTCCTGCGAAGTGGCCCACCTCAAGCCTTTTGACATTCAGCAGGTATGCCTTGGCATATCAGGGGCCTCGGTTCCCGGTGTGGATGCCTGGGCGCGCAGCGTCATCCAGGAAATCATTCCCGGAAAAATCATCGTCATGGGAGATCAGGCAATCGCCCACCGCGCGGCCTTTGGCCTTATGCCCGGCGTGCTGGTCAATGCCGGCACCGGCTCATTCGCTTATGGATGCAATGAGAAAGGCGCAACCGCCCGCGCCGGAGGATGGGGGCCGCTGATCTCCGACGAAGGCTCCGCTTTCTGGATCGGCAGAGAGGCCGTCGCTTCGGCTCTGCGAACGCTCGACCGGAGAAGCAGCAACGAATTGCTCTCTGCGATTACAGAAACGTGGAGAGTCTCCGGTGCGGAAGAGGTCATCAGGATTGCCAATTCTGGCTCAATACCAAAATTTGCGGAACTGGCCGCCACAGTGTCTGCAGTCGCAGAAAGAGGCGAAACTTCTGCACATCAGATCATGGAACGTGCAGGCAAAGAATTGGCCGCACAGGCAGGCTTGGTAATCTCCCGCTTATGGCCCGCGGGAACAAGTGTGCGCGTGGCCATGGTGGGTGGGGTGCTCCAGGGATCCAATGTGATGCGGCGCGCCTTTCAGCATGCGCTGCAATCAGAGCATCCCAAAGCCCTCGTCAGCTTTACCTCGGTGCGTCCGGTCATGGGTGCTCTCGCCATTGCCTCAGAGCGGAGGACATTGAAATGAACGGCCCCTCCCAGCCTCCGCAGAGAACAGACGAATTCCCTGAACATCTGATTCATTCCCATTCTGCCGGCGATCTTATTGCCGTGGCTGCAGACCATCGGCTTACGGAAGATCTGGCCCTCGGCCTGCTCTCGCGGCGTGACCTGCCCACCGAAGCTCTCGAAGCCCTCAACAAAAACAGCGCGCTGGCCAAATACCGCAAGGTGCGATTGGCCATCGTGACTCACCCGCGTACGCCACGCCACGTTGCCATTCCCGTGATCCGCCATCTGTACACCTTCGAACTGATGCAGATCGCGCTTCTGCCTGCCGTAGCTGCTGACATCAAGCGAGCCGCCGAAGAGGTGCTCATTGGTCGCCTGAACACCATCTCTTCCGGCGAGCGCTCCAGCCTGGCCAAACAAAGCTCCGGACGGATAGCTGCAGCCCTGCTGCTCGACAAAGAAGAACGTATTATGCAGGCGGCTTTGGCGAATCCACACATGACTGAGGCGCTGCTGGTGAAGGCCCTGTGTTCAGAACAAGGCACCGAATTGCTGGTGCCCACCGTCTGCCGTCATGAGAAGTGGTCCTTGCGCAATGAAGTCAAGCTGGCCCTGCTGGCCAATGAAAATACCCCTCTGGCCCGCGCCCTGCAGTTTGCCAACGAACTGCCGGTGAAAGAACTGAAAGAAATTCTCCTCAACTCCCGCCTCAGCCTCAATGTGAAAAGCTATTTGCAGACGATCATCGAGAAACAGCAAGGATGAATGTAACCGCAAAGGTTCTGTGGAAAAACAATGAGCGAGCCCTTCAGCTCGCTCATAAAAATAATTCAGGTTGTTTCTGCCTCATCTGAAAACCTGAGCAGCGGAGACACTACCTACCCCCCCGGGAGCAATGAACTGCCGCTGCTCAATAGACGGCTCTGCCAAGTCGCCTAGTTGACCTGGCAGATGGGTATATAGCTGCGGGCCCAAATCCGTCGAAGTGATTCAAAGAATGAACCCGCAACTTCAAAGACATATTAGAAACGAATTAAAAATCCTAATTAGGCTTTTGGCCTTAGCCTGCTTCGTGAGGGCGAGGGCCTCGCGAAACTCATAAATCTCGTTTATAAGAGTTCGTGCCTTATGTCCATTGAGTACTACGCACTTCACCGCACGCCCAACTACACCTTGTTGCGGCTGGTCTCTTCTGACCACACCAACAAGCTTTCCCGTGCGTGTGTATGCGCGTGGAAAGCCGCGATTGAGAAGCTCGCAGAAGATGCACTTCCGCTGATCATCACCGGCAATGAGCATTTCTTCTCTGCCGGTGCAGATTTGCATGAGATTGCCCAACTCACCGGCCCGGCTGCTTTTGAATTCGCGCAGCTTGGCCAAAATCTCATGCGCGCAGTGGACCTCTTCCCTGCGCCGGTGATCGCCGCCGTTCAGGGCTACTGTATGGGCGGTGGACTCGACCTCGCTCTGGCCTGCGATTTCCGCATTGCCGCACCTGATGCTGTCTTTGGACATCGCGGCGCGGCTCTAGGTCTGATGACGGGCTGGGGTGGCACGCAACGATTGCCACGCCTGATCGGCAAAGCGCGGGCACTGGAAATGTTCATCCTCGCCGAAAAAGTGTCAGCGAAAAGAGCCTTGCAAATGGGACTGGTAAGCAGAATTGCAGATGATCCAATCAAATCCGCAGTAGAAACTCTCTCAAAGCCATCGTGCCATTGGCGTTTCCCATGGTGAATTAAAATTTATTTGCGGAAGACTACTGGGATGAGTTGTGCTCTGTAATTCATCCCGTTTGGCTGTATGATAGGGCTCAGGGAGAACCCCAATGATTCAATTGGAACTGCGTCCTGAGGTGGAAGCAAAATTGACCGCAGAAGCCAAGGCTCGTGGTGTGGAAGTTGAAATATATGTTGAGAGTTTGATAGAAGAGGCTATTTCCACAACACCTCTGGTTCAGAGAAGACAACCCACTGCCGCAGAGATGCGGGTTTTTTTCGAAGCTATGACCGCCAACTCGGAAAACATTCCGCAATTGCCGGATGAGGCTTTTGAGCGGGAAAGCTTTTACCGGGACCATGATTAATGGCAAATGAGCCTGGTTATCTGGTCGATACCAATATCCTGCTGCGACTCTCAATCAAAACAGAAAATTCAATGATTACATGAAACAAAAAGGCCAGCATCTCACGACGCTGACCCGTTGAAGAGAGAGCTGAGACTAGCCTCTTACGTTGACTTTGAAGAATGACATCATCGTGGTTCCGGCAACCGGCTGTCCAAATTCATATGCTGGAGAGAAGTTGGTAAACAGCAATTTGCGGTTCAACTCTGAACGGACACTCGCATTATCCGGCCCGGAGACTATGTCGTAATTCTGTACCTTACCGCTGGCATCCACAAACACCTGCACCAGCAGGGGCGTCGTCAGATCATTCAATCCTGAATCATCAATAGGTGTCTGCAATCGTGCAGGAAAATTTGAGAGACCTGCGGGAACCACATCATCAGCGCCGGACTGTGACAGATGGAAACAGCCGATCAGCGTGCCGAAAAAGATCACTGCGGTGAGAAGCCCCGCCGTCGCCGGGACAGTGAATGCATTCATCACGTTTTCCAGCCGCACAGCATAGGCGCGCAGCACACTGCGCCAGTCGCGTGATCGTTCATGCGAGAGCGCCAGCTTGATCTTCAGCCCAAGGTCGCGTGGAACCGGCCTGCGGCCGAGTTGTGAAACCAGCAGCCGGGTATTTTCCAGCTTCTTGTATTCCGTAAGGCAATCTCCGCAACCTTTCATGTGCTCGGAAATTGCGTGCATTTCAACGCCGGTGACAGCACTATCCAGGTACAACGGGAACAGGGGCCGTGCCTCTGTACATCTCATTGTTTTACTGCCTCCACTTCAGTTCGATCAGGAGAACCAGCGCGATCTTTCCGCGCATTCCCTGACGCACCACCAAGTTCAGAACCCAGTTGCTGGACGAAAGCCTCCAAACGTTTCTTGAGGGCTTCGCGTCCTCGAATGAGCCGTGACTTCACTGTCCCCAGTGAAATCTGAAGGACGTCTGCCACTTCTTCATACGACAATCCTTCAATGTCCCGCAGCAGAACCACGGTGCGGAACGGCTCCGATACCTGCCTTAACTCCTCTTCGACCCGGGCCCGGATCTCTTCATGCGCAAGCAGTTCAAACGGTGATTCCCCCGGATCAACCAGGGTGTGGCATAAGCCAAACGAATTGCCGTCTTCGTCTTCCTGCGCCTCCATGGAAGTTTCCTTGCTTTTATGACGGAACCACCAGCGCCGCTGGTTCGAAGCCTCATGAATGGCGATACGATACAGCCAGGTCTTCAGGCTGGATTCACCATTGAAACGCTTCATTCCACGGAATACCTTGAGGAACACCTCCTGGGTGGTGTCCGCCGCATCCGCTGGGTTGCTCAGGATGCGGTACACAAGGCTGTAAATCGGCTGGTGATAATGTGCAATGAGCCAGTCGTAGGCCTGCTCTGAACCGGATTTCAGCTCAGCTACAATAGAGGCTTCTTCGGCCCGGACGGCAATTGCGCTGGCAAGATTGCCCAATGCTGCTACTCCCGCCATTTTTCTCATGGCGTTACCCCAACAGTATCAGGAATTTGGGGCCGCTACAACCTTCCTTGTAAGTACCGCAGTAAGTAACCCTTCTCCTACAATGTCTTGCGGCTCCTACATGCATATAGACCCCATCCAGAGCAGAAAGGTTCCTAAGAAATTTTCTTTAAATTGTTCCTAATTGGTGAGAATATGAATTTTAGAATATCGCCTTACGATGAATGGCGGTCGGATCACCCAAGGTTCCAATTCCGGCGATTTTGGCAATGATGGCAATCTTCTGCTGACCCTATTCCCCGATTGATCTACTGGGGCGGCGCCGTCTTCTTCCTGGTTCCCTTCTTCTTCGTGGTCGTGGGGGCCGTATCGTCAATCACGATCTTTTTGGGGCCTTTTTGCGTGGATTGGGAATTTTGCGCGGCAGTGGTTCCCGGCCGGGTGCGGCTTTCCATGGTATTTGCCGCCTGCTCGATGTAGCTGGAAAGGTTCTGCCTCACGCTATCCAGGGCATTCGCATCGGTAGCCAGAGGCTCGTATTCTTCCTTCTTGCCAAACGCCCCGGCAGCCTCCGCCAGCGAGTTCAGGAACTCATAAACAACGTTGATATTGTGATAGAGCTTGAATGTCTTGGAGACGCTTCCCTGCGAACTTTGCACCTCAGTGATCAGGCCGGGAATGGCGCTCGCGATATTCCGTTGCAGGGATTCGGCCACCTGCTGCATCTGCTGCTTTTCAGAGGTTTCAGTCTTCCACTTATCGATGCGGAGCTTGTTGAGATCGCCATTGGTAGCCGTTGCGATCCTCTGCAAGTCGCCCAAAACCGTATTGATATCCGGTGGGGCGGCTGGCGGTTGGGACGCGGCAGTGGGGGTCTGCGCCCTCACGCATAAACTCAACAACAGCGCCATTGCTATCATGGCCGTCTTCATTGCAAACTCCTGCCCTTAAGTAGATGAGAATTTAAGACGAGCGGTTACTTCAGCTCGGGCCAGAATGGGGCCTCAAATCAACGAAATGACAAGGCTTATTGAGTATAACAGCGCCGCTCGCGCCCTGCGTGTCCCCTGCCCGATACCGCCCTCTGGTTACTTCTTTTCCGGTGTGTTGAAAGCGTTCCGCTATGCGAGAATGTCACCTTCAGGAGAAACCATGCGCAATCGCCTGTTGATTTTGGTTGTTTTCAGCTTGGTCGTTGGGAGCGGTGCAACGCAGAAGAAAGGTGCTTCCTCCAGTTCACAAGATCCATTTCTGGGCGCTTGGACACTGAGCCACAAGTCGCGCTTTGTTGCCAAAGAAGACCGCCTTGCGAGCATGACCCGCAGCTATCAGCGCGATGGCGATAAAGTGAAAGTCACCTGGCATGGAACCATGGCCAATGGCAAGACCGTTTCCGGAAGTTATTCGGCAAAATGTGACGGTACACCGGAAGATATCGGCGGGAATAAGCAGATTACCTGCCAGAATCTAGGCCGCAGACGCGTCGATGGCGAAATCGTCGATCCCGCAGATCCTGATCACCGCTACTTCACCGGCCAGGTGGCCGCAGACGGCCAGACCATGAACATCATCTGGTACAAAGACGCAGACCGTAAGCAGGTGCGCGACGTGCTGATGTTCAATCGCGCCAAATAAAGATTCCCGTCCTGCTCTCACTCACCCAGGACTTAGTCCTGGGTCTGGAGTTTCTACATTTTTAGGCCGCTGCGGCAGCGGCTAGGGAGCGATCTGTAAGCTCAATGCCCAGCGGACGAAGGAGTTCCGGGTGTTCCACCATCTCTTTTCTAAGCAAGGTGATTAAGTCCAAGC
>QHVI01000080.1 GCA_003223515.1 Candidatus Angelobacter sp. Gp1-AA117 | reverse complement strand
TCAGGACCGGACCCGCATGGGGCACGGACCGCACAATCTGGCGGTGCTGCGCCATATGGCCATCAACGCCATGCAAAAAGAGGGTTCAAAAGGTTCTTTGCGGGGAAAGTTCAAACGCGCCGGATGGGACGATGATTACCTATTCCGCCTACTGGAGCTATTTTGAAATGCGATTGCCCTGGGTCATGCCCTAACGTGTCCTTCACGACCCTCTTCGTGCACTACAATCTAAACTCGAGTGGCTTCACTACTGCAGGTTGAAAACCTGAATGTCAGCTTTCCCACCCAGACTGGGGAGGTAGCTGCCGTCTGCAACTTGAGCTTCAGCATTCCTGAATCCGGCACGCTCGGCCTTGTCGGTGAATCTGGTTCGGGAAAGTCGGTTACATCGCTGGCCATCATGCGGCTGCTTCCACCGCAGGCCCGCGTCACCGGCAGTGTGCATTTTGCCGGACAGGAGCTTCTCTCGCTGCCTGATGCAGCCATGCGGCACATTCGTGGAGCCCGCATCAGCATGATCTTTCAGGAGCCCATGACGGCGCTGAATCCGGTGATGCGCGTGGGCGACCAGGTGGCCGAGGCTGTTCTGGCCCACGGTGGCTCCAGTAAATCCCAAGCGTGGCGGAGCACTATTGAGATGCTGCGGGAAGTGGCCATTCCCGAGCCGGACCGCCGTGCTCGCGATTATCCTCACCAGCTCTCCGGCGGACAGCGCCAGCGCGTGATGATCGCCATGGCGCTGGTCAACCATCCGCAACTATTGATTGCCGATGAGCCGACTACCGCGCTGGATGTGACTATCCAGGCGCAGATTCTCGACCTGCTGCGCAGTCTGCGTGAAAAATACAGGCTGGCCATGCTTTTCATCTCCCACGATCTGGGTGTGGTGGCCAATGTCGCAGATCAGGTTGCGGTCATGTACGGTGGAGAAGTCGTGGAGATGGGCGCAGCCGGAAAACTCTTTACCTCGCCCGCACACGCGTACACACGCGGGCTGATCGGCGCAATCCCAACTCTAAAGACGGCCCGTGAGCACCCCCTGGCCACGGTAGAGAAGCAGGCTCGTCCGGCAGGTGCGGCCCCGTTGCGCGAAGTTGCGCCCGGACATTGGGCGCGGGTCGTCCAGTGATTTAAACTCGATAGGTATCCTTGTGCGAATCCTCGTTCTATCTGATATTCATGCCAACCTTGAAGCTCTGGAAGCGTGTCTTGGGGCCGCGCCCGAACACGACCTGGTGTTCAATCTGGGCGATATAGTCGGCTACGGCGCAAATCCCAACGAGGTGGCAGCCCGCGTGCGCGAGCTGGGAAAAACATTTGTTCGCGGCAATCATGACAAGGCATGCTCCGGCCTCATCAGCCTGGATGGATTCAACCCTGTTGCCGGTCTTGCCGCTATCTGGACCCAGCAGAGGCTCACTCAGGAAAATACGGAATTTCTTCAGCAACTTCCTCACGGGCCGGTCTCGCCGCTGCCCCATGTGGAATGCGTGCATGGCTCAGCCCGCGATGAGGATGAGTACGTGCTCGTAGCCCGCGATGCCTATCCGCTGCTGGAACAATCGCCGGTGCAGATTACATTTTTTGGCCACACTCATATCCAGTGTGGCTTCTCGCGGGATGAGGAGGGCGACCTCTGGTACACGCTGGTGCCGAAATACACTTCGCGTACCGGCAAGCAGTCGTTCAAAGTTCATCTGAAGCAAAAGGCGAAGTACCTGATCAATCCTGGTTCCATCGGTCAGCCGCGTGATAATGACCCGCGTTCAGCTTTCATTCTGTATGACACCGATGATAACTCCATCACCTTTTACCGCATTCCTTATGATGTTCCTGCGGTCCAGAAAAAAATTCTGCATGCGGGTCTTCCAGACCGGCTGGCCGAACGCCTCGCGGAGGGACGTTGAAATCCGAATCGCTGTTCTCTGATCCATCCCCACCATCGTCCTCCAGGGTATTTACTGCCCATATCGATGGTGGCTCACGCGGCAATCCCGGCCCCGCGGCTTACGGCGTGGTCATACGCAACTCTGAAGGGAAGATCATAGCTGAACTCAGCCAGTATCTTGGCAAACAGACCAACAATTTCGCCGAGTACTCGGGCTTGCTGGCGGCGCTGGAGTTCGCGCAAAAGCAGAACCTGCCGGGATTGAAAATCGTGAGCGACTCGGAGCTGCTGGTGAAACAGATGAAGGGCCAGTACAGGGTGAGCAGCCCGGCACTGAAGGAACTCTTTGATCGCGCCAGAAGACTTTCGGGTCAGCTTCAGCATTTCTCCATCCAGCACGTGCTGCGGGCCTACAACAAAGATGCTGACCGCCTGGTGAATGCAGCTCTCGATAACCAGCAGAAGAAGCCGCAACAACCGCAGGCCAGCACGGGACAGGTTTGGTCCCCGCCATGGGCCAAAGATAAAGATAAAGATAAAGATGCCAAAGATAAAGAGAAGCAGAGCCCGCCGGAACCACCGCAAAAGAATTCAGTGGAAAGTGAAAAAGTCATGGCGAGACAGAATATCTCCAGCGGAACCCAATGGGAGCCCATCGTGGGCTACTCTCGTGCCGTCAGAGTGGGAAACGTAATCCACGTGGCCGGAACCACTGCTACAGATGCGGATGGCAACATTGTGGGTGTGGGGGACGCCTATGCGCAGGTGATGCAGACCCTGCGCAATATCGAATCCGCCTTGCAGCGCGCCGGAGCCAGCATGAAAGATGTGGTGCGCACCCGCATATATGTCACCAACATTGCCGCCGACTGGGAAAAAATCGGCAAAGCCCACGGCGAATTCTTCAGCAAGATCCGCCCGGTGACATCGATGATAGAAGTCTCCCGCCTGATCAACCCGGAAATGCTGGTAGAAATCGAAGCCGAAGCCATCATTCCCGATTGAGCCCAGCGTAACAGGGCCATCAGTAAACCCGGTTTAACCGCAGCGTGGCGAGCCACAACCAAAACCTTTTACCGCAGAGGACGCAGAGGCACAAAAGTAGTTGATGTGTATTGAATTTGGCGGTGTGTTGCTCCCTATGTACCGTACCCGCTCTTGGCTGCGCGGGAGAATTCGTCGCAAGCAGAGAAGAATTCGAAAGTTAGTACCGCAGAGGACGCAAAGGACGCAGAGGCACAAAAGCAAATAATGTGTCTCGAGTCTGAGAAAGCGATTTGCCTTCAACATTCTCAAAAGCCAAAAGCTAGTTGCTATTTGCCAGTTGCTAATTGGTCTGTAAAAGCGTATTCCTATTTGCTTCCACATCACAGGAGGAGCCGCAACGTGTTACGCCGTGCCATTACTCTGCCTTTTGTCCTGATTCTGTTGGTCTCGTTCAGCTTCGCCCAGAAACCCGCAGCCCCGACTCCCGAGAAGACGGTTGTCATCCGTGCCGCCAACCTGATCGATGGAACCTCCGACCAGGTCCGCCACAACATTATGATCGTTGTCCGCGGAGACAAGATCGTAAGCGTCGGCGAAGGCAGTGCTCCGGCGGGTGCACAGGTCATCAATCTTCCCGGCAGCGTGACCGTGTTGCCCGGCATGATCGATACCCACACCCATCTTTTTCTTCAGGGTGAAGACCCGGCAGAGGGCGGTTATGACATCCAGCTTCTGAAGTATCCCGCATCCTATCGTGCTGCGCGGGCAACCGTTTCCGCGCGCCGCTGCCTGGAGCAGGGCTTCACCACGATTCGCGATGTGGAGACCGAAGGCGCAGGCTACGGTGATATCGGCATCAAGATGGCCGTGAATCGCGGCTTTATTCCCGGCCCGAGGATTTTTGCTTCCACCCGCGCCATCTCCGTGACCGGCGGCTATCCTCTCGAAGGCTACAACCCTGACATCGTCGTGCCTAAAGGCGCGCAGCTTGCCGATGGGCCGGTAGAGTTGCGCAAAGCCGCACGGGAGCAGCTTGAGAACGGCGCCGACTGGATCAAGGTCTACATGACGCATCGCTCCTGGGTGGATAAGCAGGGCCATCTGGTCTCGCAGCCCACCCTGACCGTGGAAGAGCTCAAGGCTGTGGCCGACGAAGCCCACGGACAGCAGCACAAAGTGGCCTGCCATGCTTATGGCGGCATCGGCCTGCACCGCGCCCTCGACGGAGGCTGTGATTCCATTGAACACGGCCTTGACCTGGACGATGACGCAATCGCCCAGATGCTCAAGCAGGGCACCTGGTATGTGCCTACTCTTTCGGTTTATTACATGGATTGGTCCCCGGAAAACACGCCTGACGGCCAGCGTGATCGTGCCCGCGCTTCGTACCATGAAGTTTCCTTCAAGAAGGCACTGAAGGCCGGCGTGAAGATCGCCTTTGGCACGGATATGGGAGGCATTCCCTGGACTGATCCAATCGCGCAGGAATTCGGTTACATGGTGAAGTTCGGCATGTCGTCCATGAACGCCATCAAATCAGCAACCTCGGCGGCCGCCGCCCTGCTCGACATGAAGGGCGAACTGGGTGTGATCGCTCCTGGTGCTTACGCAGACATCATTGCCGTTCCCGGCGATCCGCTGGCGAACATCGACACGCTGAAAAACGTGAACTTTGTGATGAAAGATGGCAAAGTTTTCAAACAATAGGTTCCTGCGCGTCGGTTGCGCCCTTTGCGGTTGATAACGGAAGGTCCTCGACTATGAACTTCTCCAACACCGGCTCATCGTCCATGTGGATGGCGCTCACCCGCATTGCCGTGGGCGTCTTCTTTATCATGTTTGCCCAGTACAAACTGCTTCACCGTGACTTTGCTCATGGTGGTTATGAGAAGTATGTACACAGCTATGAGCAGGAAAGTTCGGTGAACTTCTACAAACCCGTCCTAAACAAAACGCTGCAGCATCCAGTCATCGTGGGCTATGCCGTGGGCGTGATTGAGCTTCTGGTGGGGGTCTCCATGGTGCTGGGTTGGTGGACGAAAACCTTCTCTGTAGTCGGAGCACTCTTCCTGTTGAACCTCACCCTGGCCACGTGGAAACTGCCACCCGGCTCAGCCTCATGGATGTACCTTGGCCGCCAGCTCGATCACATCCCCCTGATCCTGCTCTTCATCGTCTTCATCGCCCACGATGCGGGAAAGACTTTGGGATTGGATCAATAGCACTCAGCAAAACTGGTTGGCGATTACTTGCTGCTCTTGCGGTGAGGGGTTGTGCTGCCCCTGGTGATCTTTACATTAAATTCAATGGGCAGCTTTTTGGGTGGGTAACACGCGTTGTTGTCACAAGCCTGATATCTGAGTTCGCCGTGAACCGTATGAGTTCCTGCGGGTGAGTTGGAAGGCGTCATCACCAGCGCCTTGATGACCAGGTTGCCGGAATAGACGCTCAGCTTCTGGGTCGGATCAAAAGGAAAGGCTGTGAGGGTTCCGGCCGGATACTGCACTTTGCCGATGGCCAGATCGCCCGGCAGCGAGAAATGCAGTTGCGTGGAAATCAGCTCCGGGTTGGCTGGCTGGTTGGAATTGATGTGATAACCCTCCTGGACATGGAAGGTGAACTCCACCGGAGCGGGTTTTTTGCCCATGACCGTGACTGTATCCAGGGGCTCAAAGGTGACAAATGATCGCCCTTTGGAGGGCAGGCTCTCCTGCTGCGCCGAGGCGGCGCACAGCAGAACTGCAATGGCGGCAATCGAGAACAGTGCTTTTTGCATTATTGTGATGATGGCGCGCTGGAACTTCCGCCCTGCAAGGCTTTCTGGATATTTTCTTCAATCACATCCGCACCCATGAGTCCAAGGTGGCGGTCGATGATCTTTCCTGAGCGGTCGATAAAAAAGGTCATGGGCAAACCGTTCAAGCCGCCGTAAAGGTCAGCCACCTTCTCCGTGCCGAGGAGAATAGGGTAGTTAATACCCATTTTGTGGGTGAACTCCACTACATCCTTTTCATCGATGTCTTCGATATCTACGCCCACGATTTGCAGTCCCTGAGAGGCATACTTCTTCTGAAGGTCGACGAACCAGGGCATTTCAATCTTGCAGGGCTCGCAGTAAGTAGCCCAGAAGTCCAGGACAACTCCTTTGCCGCGCAGGTCAGAAAGCTTCATCTTCTTGCCCTTGCCGCGCAGAAGGTTCAATTCAAAATCGGGCGCAACGGAGCCTTTTACGTCGCCGGCGGTCAGCCGCTCATTTCCGCTGCCTGCCTGCGCGGGGGGGGTGCGATGAGGCGCGAGGAACTTGCCGGCAAACAGCAGGCCGGTAATGCCAAGAACGACTGCCAGTACAAAAACAACGTTACGGTTCATATCGGTTCAATCTCTCCGAATATTCTAATGTGCCGATGCGGAGGCTGGGTGTTTTTTGCTTCAGCGCTTCCAGCAGCGTTTTCACCCTTGTCTCAAAACTCGTGAAGGCGGCCAAGCCTCTACTCTTATTATCCTGTGCTCTGCAGCTTCAAAGCTACAGAGCGAAGCGATTCAGGAAGCCCAATTTGCTGGATAGCCAGGTGAAATGGCCGGAAAGTATGAGTCCGCCAATAGCGATCAGCAACACTCCGCTCACAACTTCAACCGTATGAAAATGGCGTTTAAAGCGGCTGTAAAAAACCAGAAAACGATCCAATAGCAATGAGGTCAGCAGGAATGGAATGGCCAGACCAAGAGAGTAGATCCACAGCAAGAAAATGCCTTTACCCAGAGTGCCGTCAATCGCTGCGAGCCCAAGAATGCCGCTCAGGACGGGACCGATGCATGGGGTCCAGCCAAAAGCAAAAGCAAATCCGATCAGAAAAGCCCCAATAGGGGACTTGCCGCTCCCCAGCGAGTGAAGGCGCTTATCGGTATACAACGTCTTGATTTTGAAAAGACCTATCAAGTGAATGCCGAAGATGATGATGACGCCCCCGGCGACCCAGGTGAGATATCTCTTGTAATCATTGACAAGCTGGCCAAGCCAGGAAGCGGTTGCGCCCAGCGTAACAAAAACAAGGGTAAAGCCCAGGACGAACATGATGGAGTGCAGCAGAACTGTTTTCATCAGCTTGCTGTCACCCTGTTTCAGTTCCTCCACGCTGGCCCCGGAAATCAGGGATATGTATCCTGGCACCAGGGGCAGCACGCAGGGCGATAGAAATGAGGCTAAACCGGCAAGAAATGCGGCGATCATGAATATTTGCTTTCTACTTCATTGTAATCTGAACAGCAGGTCCCTCGTAAGCTGAATTCACTGCAAGAACGGTACTCTCAGCCGGATTGGATTGCCCTGAAAGGGGCTTGGTTACAAAAAGAAGACGACGAAATTCAGGCTAAGACAATAAAGGGCCGGCGCAAAGGCCGGCCCTTATAAATGGCCAATGGATTTATTTGGCTTTAGCCGGTGCAATGGTGTCTTTTGCCGTCTTGGCAACGCGGAACTTCACCACGGTCTTGGCAGGAATCTTGATTGCCTCACCGGTTTGAGGATTGCGTCCCATGCGGGCCTTGCGGTTCGCCTTTACCAGGCGGCCCAAGCCGGGGAGAACAAACACGCCGTTCTTCTTGGTTTCCTTAATTGCCATTTCCGCCAGGTGCTCCAGAAACGCTGCGGCGGTCTTGTTATTGATCCCGTGCTTCTCGGCGATCGTGCGCACGAGCTGGGTCTTTGTCATGCCTGATGCCATCTTTCCTCCTTGAAAATCTGAGCCTGTGTACGACTCGCTTTGTATATTACATGAGCGGCGATCTGATGCAAGCATTTTCGCCGCATTTTATGCGGGTTTTTTGAAACCAAGCTGTGGAAAACTGCATGAATAGCGGCGATTCGGCAACTCTGCTCCCCAACACGCCGATTCTTGCTAATCATGGCCATAAAAACTCAGCACGGCATCGCCCTGCTGAAGCTTGCGGCGGCGTTGCAGCGAGCCGAAGCTCTCACCAGGATCGAAATGCTTGTCATGTTCGGCGATCACCAGGCAGCCGGGGGCAAGCAGACGCGATTGTGAGAGGAATCCAAGCACCTGTTCGTAATCGCCCATTTTGCGGTATGGAGGATCGAGAAAGCAGAAGTTGCACGAGACTGCCTGCGAATCCAGCATGCGCAGCGCCGTGGCCGCTTCCCGCTCGATCACCTCGAACCCTTCGTCTATACCAAGCGATTTCAGGTTCTCGCGGATGGTGCGGGCGGCGCGTTTGGCAGATTCTACAAAGTAGACGCTGCGCGCTCCGCGGCTCAATGCCTCAATGCCGATGGCTCCAGTCCCGGCAAACAAATCAAGCCATACGGAATCTGGGACCGATGGAGCCACAACATTGAAGAGGGTTTCGCGCAGCCGGTCGGAGGTGGGGCGGGTGTCCATCCCTTCGGGAGCCATCAGTTTCCGGCTTTTGTACTTGCCCGCAATCACGCGCATGGCTACGGCTTCCAGTTCTTCCTCATCTAATTTACTGTATTAGATCAGTTCACTTGTTTCCTGATCTCATGAGGACCTTATCTATTTTCGCGGGCAGAATCTTTGGCGTGGAGTTCCGCGTTCATTTGAGCTTTCTCTTTCTGCTCCTGTTTCTGGTATTAAACCAGTATGCCGTGACCGGCAATATGACATTCGCGCGCGAACTGGGACTGGTCGGCATCATCTTTATTTCTGTGGTTCTTCACGAATGCGGGCATCTGCTGGTCTGCGCTCGCATGGGTGTTCCGGTGCGTGGAATCATGCTGCTGCCGATTGGCGGAATGGCTTTCGTAGAGCCGCATGATTTCAATGAACGCATCAAGCATCCGGGCCGTGAAGTCTCGATTGCCGGTGCCGGGCCGCTGGTCAACCTTTTACTCGCGGCTGCCTCGGGAATCGTGCTCCTACGGCTGCTGCCGCACGGGGCACTGTGGAGCAAGCCGCTCATCAGCGCCAGTTCGCTCCCGCGCAGCTTCTTCTGGGTCAATGTCTTCCTGTTTGCCTTCAACCTGCTGCCGGCATTTCCGCTGGATGGCGGACGTGTGCTGCGTGCATGGTTGGCGCGCAAAATTGAAATCCAGCAGGCGACACGCCGGGCGGTCAGTATTGGACACGTCTTTGCCGCTGCCTTCATGCTGATCGGCGCGGCTGTCTCGTCGACCTGGCTGATGCTGCTCGGACTCTTTATGTTCATGGCCGCACAGATGGAAGAGCGGACGGTGCTGTTTCAATCGGTGGTGGAAGCCGTACGCATGGAAGACATCATGCTTACTGATTTCTCCACGCTTTCACCGGCAGACACGCTCGAAGACGCACTGCATAAAGCTGTCCATAGCCTTCAGGACGATTTTCCGGTGGTTCGGGGACTGGATCTGGTAGGGGTAATCAACCGTCAGACGATCGTTGACCGGCTGCGCCGCGAAGGCAACAGCTACGTGCAGGGCGCCATGAGCAAGGTCTTCGAGATCGCCTCGCGCAGCGAATCTCTGGCTTCCGCTTTCCGTAAGCTCACCGGCCGGGGATTGACCCTGATTCCGGTTGTGGATGAGGAACGGCTGGTCGGCATTGTGACCCTGCAAAACCTGATGCACAGCATGGGGCTGCTGGCCGAATCCCGGCGCCTGAAGAAGCAACTCGAAGAAGCATAGATCCCGGTATCCAGGAAGACATTGCGCATGCCGGTGGCTATACAAAGATTTGTATACAAATTTGTTGTATAGTGGCAAACTATTCTCTTAATATCTGAGAAACCTGAGTTGGCAGAAGTCATTTGGGTGGGCGATTCCAGAGGAGTTCTTAGAGAATTTCCCGCAAAGATTCAGGAGAACCTTGGGTATGCACTCTATCAAGTTCAGTTGGGCCAAATGCCCGGAGACAGCAAACCAATGCGAGCGCTGGGCGCTGGCGTCTATGAGCTAAGAGAGCAGGACGAACGGGCCTGGTATCGCGTTATTTATCTGAAAAAGATCAAACAACGCATTTACGTTCTCCATTGCTTTGAAAAGCAGACAGGCAAAACTGAGCAGAGAGATATCGAAACGGCACGCGCGCGGCTTAAGCGCGTACAAGAGCAGCAGCGCGAAGAGGGACAGCATGCAAAGCAAAAAAGATAATTCTCAAATGCACCACACTACCGGAAGCGTTTTGGATGAGCTGAACATTGATGAGCAAAGCAGGTTAGAACTTAAGCTCAAAGCTGACCTGCACCAGGATATTCTCAAGCTGATCAAAAAGAAGCGCTTTACACCCCGGCAATTGGAGGCGATTCTCGGTGTTCCTCAACCCCGCGTAAGTGAACTGCTGAGAGGAAAGCTGTCTTTGCTCAGTATTGCCAAGTTGCTCTACTATGCGCATTTACTGGGTGCGCGAGCACAAATACGCTTAAAGAGTCCCGAGAAGGCAGCATAGAAGACCATGCTGCATTACCCAATTTCTCCTCCTCCGTTGTACACTCTTCGTTCCCATTTCTAACGCGGAGCATGCTTGTGAAGCGACTTATCGTCCTCTTTTTACTTGTTCTTGCCGGAACGTGCTTTGGGCAACAACAGGAACTCACGGTTAAAACTATCTATGGCGGGGCAGGCGGCAGCCTTACCGGGCGCGCGCCGGACACCATCAAATGGAGCCCTGACGGCGCCAAGGTTTCCTACATCGTCCATGACGAGCAGGGAGAGAACGCCCAGCTTTATTACATTGACGTGACCACCGGCAAACCGACGGTCCTGGTGGCGCAAGAGAAGCTGGCGGCCATGAAACCGCCCGAGTCGAATACTAAAGATGATCGCGAGCGGGACAACCGCGCCCGCTATCATGTTGCCGCATATCACTGGGCGCCTGATTCCAAACATATTCTCTTCGACACCAATGGCCAGCTCTGGCTCTACTCGCTGGAGAGCGCTTCTCATATCGCGTTGACCTCTGCCGACGATGCTGCCGGCGATCCCAAGTTCTCGCCTGATGGCAAGCGCATGGCTTACGTTCACGCGCACAACCTGTATGTTCGTCCCGTTGGTTCCGGAGCCGCTACCGCGCTCACCAATGACAAAGACGAGAATATTCTCGATGGCGAGGTGGACTGGGTTTACGCCGAAGAACTCGCGGTCCGCAGCAACTACTTCTGGTCACCCAATGCCGGCAAGATCGTCTTTCTGCAGATGAATGAGGCGAAAGTCCCGGTTTATCCCATTACTGATTTCATCCCGCAGCATCCCACCGTGTCCTCAGAGAAGTATCCCAAAGTTGGCGATCCGAATCCTGAGGTACGGCTGGGTGTGGTGAATTCCACCGGCGGCGCGCCCAGGTGGATCAACCTCACCAGCGAAAAGGATATGTATATTCCGCGCTTCGGCTGGGTGCGTGAAGGAGTGATCTGGGCCATGGTGCTGAACCGCGCCCAGAACCAGCTTGATCTCTACTTTGCCGACGTAAACACCGGCAAGACCCGGCGCGTCCTGAGCGAAAAGAGTGACACCTGGGTGGAACTGGATGATAATTTCCGCATCCTTAAATCAGGCGACCGTTTTATCTGGTCAAGCTGGCGCGATGGGCATATCCATCTTTATCTTTATAGCTTCGATAAAAACAATCCTCTAGGCGCCGATGCGCAGTTGAGTGGCCAGATCACCAAAGGCGACTTCGAGGTCTTCAGCACCCAGGCTGTGGATCAGGCTTCAGGCACCTTGTACGTGATGACCAATGCCGGCGATGCCCGCCAGCGGCACTTGTGCAGCGTGAAACTGGATGGCAGCAACTTCCAGGTGCTGAGTCAATCGCAGGCCGGCACGCATGAAGCCGACTTTGCCGAGAATGACAAGTTTTATGTAGATCATTTTTCGGCTCTGCTTACTCCACCGCAACTGGCTTTCTGCCGGGTGGGCGGCAACTGCGATGTCTTCTGGAAATCCAGGAGCATTGATGCCTACAAGCTCACGCCGCCACAGTTCGTAGACTTCAAGGCCGAGGATGGAACACTTCTCCACGGGCTGCTCTATATGCCTCCGGATCAGCCTGGAAAAAAATTTCCCGTGCTCATGAATCCCTACGGCGGACCGGGTGGACAAAGCGTCCGCAACCAGTGGGGAGGTCAGACGCTGTTGTTCAATGAAATCCTTATGCGCGACGGCATCGCCGTGCTGGTTGTGGACAATCGCGGCATGGGAGCGCGCGGCAAGAAGTTCGCTGCTGTCCTGATGCACAATTTTGGCGAGGTGGAGCTCAAAGACCAACTCACGGCATTGGATCAGGCACTGGCGAAGTATCCGCAGCTCGATGGCGCCCGCCTCGGCTGGTGGGGCTGGAGTTATGGCGGCTATATGACCTTGTTCGCCATGACCCACTCGGACCGTTTCAAAGCCGGGGTTTCCGTGGCGCCCGTGACTGACTGGCGCGATTATGACAGCATCTACACTGAACGCTACGGAGGGCTGGTGCCGGAAAACGATGCCAACTATAAGAAGAGTTCGCCCATCAACTTTGCGGGCCAGTTGCAGGGACATCTGCTTGAGGTGCATGGCACCAGCGACGACAACGTGCACATGCAGAACACCATGCAGATGATCAACGGCTTCATCAATGCCGGAAAGCAATTCGATCTCATGCTCTATCCGCGCAAGACCCACAGCATCTCCGGGCCGGCGGCGCGCATTCACCTGTTTACCAGGATTCGCGATCATTTCCGCCGCGAGCTGCTGGGCGCGCAGGCCATGGAGCCGGGCAAAGCGGAGTGAACAACCAGAGCATTTCCTGGGGTGATTTTGAGCTAACTGCCCTTTCAGACGGCTTCTACATCTCTGACGGCGGCGCCTTCTTTGGCGTCGTTCCCAAAGTGCTGTGGGAGCGCAAGGTCAAGCCTGACGAGAAGAACCGCATCTATGCCGGCCTGAACTCGGTCCTGGTGCGTACCGGCAAGCAGAACATCCTGATTGAAACCGGAATCGGGAATAAGCTCTCTGCAAAGATGAAGCAGTTCTATGAGCCTAAAGAGAAGCTATTGGAAAATCTCCATGCAACCGGGCTCGCGCCGGATGACATCGATATCGTCATCAACAGCCATCTGCATTTCGACCACTGCGGCTGGAACACCGTCTACAAAGGCGGGCGCGCCGTGGCCACCTTCCCGAAAGCCAAATATTTCGTGCAGGAAGGCGAGTGGCGGCATGGCCAGCTTCAACTCGAGCGCGACCGCATCAGCTACATCAGCGACAACTACAACCCGCTGATCTCTTCCGGCCAGATGCAGCTATTGAATGGCCCCGCAGACATCGCGCCCGGCATCTCGGTTGCTGTCTATCCCGGGCACACGCGCAACCTGCAGGCGGTGTTCATCCGCAGCGGTGGCAAAACCGCCTGCTACATCTCTGATCTCATTCCCACCACCTGGCACTTGGATATTACCTGGGTGATGGCCTATGACCTGTTCCCGCTGGAAACCATTGAGAACCGCAAGAAGTATTACGAACAGGCCATCAGCCAGAACTGGTTGACCATCTTCACTCACGATCCTGATGTCCCGTGGTCGTATCTGGAACGAGTGAACGACAAAGTGGTACTCAAACCATAACCGCATGGCACAATTACCCGCGGCTGGTAAACTGTTTGAAATAGCTCACTGCAATAGACCGTCTTGAAACGCCGTGCCCGGAAGGGTGCTTGGGAGTAGATTCATGCCGAAAGACGTTGTGCAAAGCCGGTCTCAATCAGGTGGTTTGAAGTCCAGAACGCCATCACCTGCGGCTTCCGCTTTGCCTTCGCGCTCCATTCCCGCCCATGCCCTCTGGCCTGCTCCACCCGTGTATCGCCCCTCGCCCGCGCGAGAGGTGCTCCAGGCAAGGATGCCGGTTAATAAGCTACCTTCGCCTCACCCCGTCGGACAATCTGTGTCGCGAAACCTCATGATGCCGGCAAAGGGCCGTCCGGCTCCTCCTGTTTACCAGCCCTCACCTGCCCGAGAGGCACTACAAGCCATGATGCCGGCCCACCATCGTGCGCCACGCCAATTCATACCTCAGGCTGTCCCACAAATTCCCATGCCGCCGGTGAAGCAACGTGCGGTGTCTCCTCCTGTTTATCAGCCATCGCCCGCCCGGGAGACGCTACAAGCCATGATGCCGGCCACCGGTCGTCCAGTCGCGCAGGCAGTATCCGCAAGGCCGAAGCTGGACATCAGGCCAATCCGGCCCACAGTTGGGGCCAGAGCTGAAGCGGCGAATGTGGGAACTGCGAGTGGCCCGAAACCGGCTCCTCCGGTAACTGGCCCACAACCACCCGGAACAGCGCATTCGGCCATCCAGCGGTATCACATATTGGCTGGCGCCAAGATACTCAATCACATGCCAGCCATCAGAGAATGGGGTGGTTACCCATACGCAGTTGTTAACGGAGCGCAGTTGCCGGCCCAGGAACCCGGCATTCATGCAGCGCCGAATGATTTCCTTGCGAATGTTGGCGGAAATGCGGCAAACATAGTCAATCATCCTGGCGGGTTTTCATTGCGGGTTTCCAACGATAACAACATGGCGATTGAAGACACTAACCTCAATCAGCGTCAGCCCAAGGAATTCTATGCGACCCAGGAGGTGATCAACACTTCCAACAACGAACTCGCCCGCGTCAATTCCGAATTCCGCCTGACCCCGGGTGCGCAAACCGTTTCGATTCTGACTGGCTGGTGGAGCACCAGGCGCCTGAGGTCGGTGACTCCCGTGTTCAACGGCGGCAATGCTGATAATGCTCCTCAGAATTGCAATGAAATGGGGGCCCGGGTCATGGGAATCAATGCCGGGGATTTTGGCCAACCCGGTGGGGCCGAAGCACGCGCACTGGATGTGGCGTGGCGAATTGGCGGTGTCTCTGAGCAACGACAGATAGCGTTGTTCAGGGACAACACTATAACCAATGAAGATCTGGCGAACCTTCAGGCGGACCGCTATGTGAACCACCGTAATGCAGACCAGGTGCGGCGGCTTCAGGCCAATGAACACGCGCGACCCGAAATCGGCGACGCCTATATGATCGCAACCATTGGCCATGGCACCCCGCAGCCGAACGGAACCAGCCGTGTCCATGATATTGCTTCCAACTCTGACCGGGACCTGGGCTGGATATATCATTTTGCTGGTGTCGTAGCTAAAAGCGGCGGCGACCGCGTCACTCTGGAAAATTATGCGCGTGGCGATGGCAGGATGGCCAATGCCGATCCCCGATGGTATTTCCAGATGTATGGTGAAGGGCTCAATCAGTCATTCCATGACTTCCATTCCGCCCGGCCGGACTATGCTAACCCCGTCACTCTCTCCGTGACAAACACGAACCGGCCGCCTTGGTGGCAATTCTGGTAAAAATTCTTCTGTCCGGCTAATGTATGTAAGCTTTTCCTCGGAGCCCTACCCCGATTCGCTGCGAAAGGGGTTGTACGCACAAGAGAACTGCGATTCAGTGAGACAATATCTTTCATGTTTTCAGGCTTGCACCAGGAGTTGATCTCCAAGCTGCTGATCATTGCAACGCTCTCCTGCTGGGGACAATCGACTCCATCCTCACCCCAACAAGACAAGAAGATCCCTGAAAGAACCATCTTCGTCCGCGGAGCTGTGCCCAGCGCTACCGATACTGAAACGCCCGTCCCGGAAAATGGCGTGATCCTGAACAACGTCTACACCAACCAGTACTTTCATCTTTCCTATCCCATCCCTTCGGGATGGCATGAGGAGTTCAAAGGTCCGCCTCCTTCTGATCACGGCTATTACGTGCTGGCGGAACTCAGGCCAGCCAAGTCATCGAACGATCAGATTTCGGGAACCATTCTGATTCAGGCGCAGGACCTGTTCTTTACGTTGTTGCCTGCGGGTAATGTGGTGGAATTGATCCGGCATATGAAAGAAACACTCGGCCCGGAGTACAAGGTGGAAAGACCTCCGGCAGAAATCAAAATCGCCAATCGTCCCTTCATTCGCTTGGATTATGTCGCTCCGGTTGCCGGACTGCATTTCTACGTGCTGGCCACTGAGGCCCGCTGTCATGCGCTGGAGTTTGTCTTTACCAGCCGTGATCCCGCATTGCTGGAGAAGCTGATCCAGCAGATGGACGGAGTCAAGTTCACTGATGGTAACTCCCCGGTATGCATCGGGAATTACGCTGGCGGGAATAGCCTTACTTACAAAGTCGACCCAGTGCTCAAAGACCGCAGGTTCAATCCTATCCCGGGTCGAGTCATCATCAGCAAAGAGGGTAAAGTGAAGCACGTTCACTTCATCAGCGCGTTTCCCGATCAGGCAGAGATCATCAAACAGGCGCTTCTGCAATGGAAGTTCAATCCATACATGCAGAACGGTCAGCCATCAGAGGTGGAAACCGGCATTCTGTTCGGTGCAGCGCAAACGACTCCCGCCAAGCCAGCCGGCCCAGCGCCAAAGTCACCTGATTAGGGCTGCTTCGGATGAACAGACATATGCCTTTATGCCTGTTTTTTTCTTCATCCAGGAGCTCAGAGTAATGAGGAGAGATTCTCGCCTGCTTAAATGACAGCGGGGCAGATTCTTCAGCCCCTACTCACGCCCTCCACCCCAAAACGCGCAACACCGGCGCATTTTGGGGACCCCGGGGCTGAGAAAACACGCGTGCGCTTAGCGGAGCTTTGGAATGACAAAGTCACGTAGTGGGTTACTTTCAAAGAAAGTGACCCACTACCCGCAGTCGTGGCATTGGTGAAGTTCAGCAACTACAGCGAGCGCAGAAAATTCAGGACATCCTGTTTCTGGCTAGAGCTGAGATTGTTGAAGTTTGCAATCACAGTGTTGGCTTCACTGCCACTGCTTTGATGTGCCTGGATGGCGCACAGCAGATCGTTGCAGCGGCCATCATGGATGAAGAAGAGTCGTTGTCCCAATCCCCACAAGGGCGCTGAGCGGAACTGGTCTCCGCCTGCCGAGCCCTGTGAGACATTGTCCGCCAGCCCCGTACCCATGTGATGAATTTCCAGATCACTGAACAGGTTGGCGAGAGCATTGCTCAAGTCCGTGGTAAACGAGGAAGGAGCGGTCCGGAGCGATGGCGTATGACAAACGGAGCATCCAATAGAGCCAAAGAGAGAGTTCCCATTGGCAATGGAAGTTCCGCCTCCGGGTGTACTGGTAGAACGTGCAGGTGGCGCCAGCAGTCGCATGAACATGGCAAACTGCACTACGTCACTGGGCGTGTCTACGGTAGTGGGTTGAGGGTGCGTGCTGAGGTTGAAATTCGTGTGGTCTTCCGGCGTAGGATTGATGCGGCAGTTTGCCGGCAGTCCTGATTGCTGGTCTTCGCCGGGCAACGGGCGTTCCTGCGTGAACAACTCATTGCTTACGCCTTGTTCCACGTTGTAGGCTTCGCCGGCAAACATCTCCAGCGACTTGTTTTGCGCCTTCCAGCCGAAACGGCTGATGGTGCCGTCATTGCCATTGTGATTGAAGGTGCCGGCAATTCCCAGGCTGTTGGCATTGGCAGCCTGATTCGCCAGTAGCGTTGAGTCGTCAATGTTCTCGATCAGTCCTCCACCGAACGTCGGTGTAGGAATCCGAAAAATGATGTTGTTTGTCTGCTGCGCCAGGGCAAAGCTGGGCTGGGAAATCGCGCAGCCATTCGCATCGGAACGGCCGGTGATGGTGAACAGGTCTTCCACGCCGCCATTGGGTGCATTCGGGTTGGGATTCCCGTCAGAATCGAAAAAGAACGGGAACCGCGCTTCACGCACTGGCCCGTTGGCCATGATGAAGGATGGGATTGTGTTTTGCGCCCCATCTGCATTGGCATCTGTTACCTGCGGATTGGTGGAGGGGCTGGTGCCACCGGTTGCCGGCTGGGCATGGCATAATCCGCAGCCTCTGGAATTGAAGCGTGGACCGAGCCCGATTCCGTTCTCGCCCTGGATGGTGCCGGAGACGGAATCAACTTCCTGGAAACGCATTTGTGCATCGGTAAAGAAATTCTGGATATCACAGGTAACAATTCCGTTGCCTGGTGGTTTGTCCACGCACTCGTTGCGAGTTACGGAACCCAGCGGACCGCCTGCTCCCGGCGCGCCGCCACGGGGGCCGGGATCTGTTTGAGCAGCGGCAGTTCCAATAAGCAACACCACGGTTGCAAAAACCGAAACTGAAGCAAACTTCAGCGCTTTCATCAAATTCCTCCTAAATCGAACCATCGACTTTTCCATGTAGTTTCGTGTCTGGCGATGAGCGAAGAAACTCATTGCACAATCAGGACTGCCGCTTTGAAGTTGTCGAAAATCACTGTGCCCGGCGGATTCGTCTCAGTGAACGAGGTGCCGGCCTTCATTTCGAAAAGCACTGATGTGACAGGCACCGCGGTGGTGTTCCATGTGCCGGTGAACTGCTGCAGCCACGGACCGGGTACGCCATTGTTGTTGGGCGCGGTCTCATAAATCACATTGCCTGCGGCAGAGTCATGGCGGATTCGCAGGAACTGATGAGCGACGGAATTGTAAGTAATCGTGGCCAGCGAGGTTTTAGTGCCGGCAATCTTCTGTTCGCACACCAGGCTGGTGCCCGAGACATAGAATCGGTAGAAATTGTTGCTGTCGTTCCCGACGGCAAACATGGTGAACGCGGTCGTGTTGGAGGCGGCAGGCTGCACCAGTTGCACATAGGCAAAAGCGCCCGTGAAATCAAACCGGTTCACAGACGTGATGCCGTTAAAGTGTGAGCCACTGGCAGCAGTGCCCTGCAGAAGTGGTCCGATTCTGAGTTGTCCGCTGGTCTGGGTTACAGGAATGGATGTGTCCTGAAAGCCGGTAAAGACACTCACTGACCATTTCGAGGTATCGAGTGACGCCCCGTTAAAGTCGTCAGAAAGCAGTGTTACCTGGGCAGAGGCATTCGATGAAATACCTGAGACAAAGGTCAGAACGAGCAGCATGGGGAGCAAGGAGCGGAAAGCAAGGCCGCGGTGCATTCGGTCGTGGCCATGGAGCGACATAGGGACCTCCTTCGGGAGCTAGGGAAAGCTAAATTGAGTTGAGAAAACGTGTTTGAGCCAACCAGGTCTAAAGGCCGGCGTAGTTAGCAGGCAGTGGGTACGGACAAGCTGTTTGACAAGGCAGGAAAATCCAGCAGCTCTGGATGGCGTGAGATGCTGGTTCAGGAACTCAGGTTGGCAGGAGAGACGCAGACCGCGATAAACGGCTGATTACATTACGAGAATTTTGGAGAGAATGGTGCCCGTGAAATCTGGCTGGAATGGAAGTAAGGAACCGGGTGCAAAATCACCCGATTCCCGGTGACCGGATGACCCGATCTCTGTTTTCAATGCCGCCCTTTGTCCTCCACCTGCTTGTAGCCTTCGGGTATCTCGAAGAGTGCTTTGTCTACTGGATCTGTGGAGACGGAAGTTACTTCAACCGTCATATCCATGAGGGAATTCGCCGGAGATGCCGGCTTGGAATCTGTGCTGGCGGCATCCTGCGACTGTTCATCTTCTTTTTTCTTCTTTTTCCCGAACAGCCCGCCAATGCCCTTGGCGATGGCGCCACCCGGCGTTGAAGGTGATGACTGCGCTTTACTGTCGCTCTGGCCGGATTGTCCGGTTCCAGTGCCGCCTACACTGATGTATTGCAGCAAAGGGAACCCGTTGAGGTTAGCGACATCTTTATGGAATTCATTCATGGCAGGCGCGATCTGAATGTTGCCCCCGGCTGCCATCTCACCCGGCAACCAGTCAAGTTCTTTGGCCAGCCGCATGAAAAACCGCTTCGCTTCCTCTGATCCCTTGACCGAAGCAAGCCATGAATCGGAGGTGACCCAGAAGGTTCCGCTCTGGCCTTTGTATTGCGGATCATCTGATTGCACTTCCATGTCCACGCGCATTTTGGTTTCTTTGGCCGTCTGGCCCAGCAGCTCTTTCGTGCCTTTTCCGGGAGTTATCTGGACCTTGGGAGTGATCTTGACCTGCGCGTTTTTATCTTTGGATTTCGCCTGCTGCTCGGCGGCCTTGCGCCGCTCTTCCTGAATACGCGCCCGCATCTCGTCAAAGGTGACCACCGAATAAGACTTTTTGCGGGTATCGATGTGGATGATGCGCCTGCCATCCAGATCATAAATTTCGGCATTGCCCAAGTCGTCATCCCGGCGCATCTTGTTGCCTTTGAAGGTGATGGTGGAATTCATTCCCTGGGTCATCTGTTTTGCGTCTTTGCTGAACGCGCCCGCGAACTTTACCGCGCCCATCATGGAACCACCGGTGATTTTGCTCTTTTCGGTGTATTTGAAATCGGCGAAACAGGTGGTAAAGGTGAAAATCAGGATTAAGTTGACTGCGCAGAACCTTCTCATTGAGCACCCCCGCATTGGCAAATTATAAATGAGCCGACTAAACAGGAGGTTTCGAGGAAACGTCAACCCTTCCAACCTGCAGCAGCTCTGGGGCGTCATACCTAGGGATGGATCTCAAAACCTGGATTGCCATTGTTGCGAATTTTGTAGTGATTGCCGGGTTGATCTCTTACGGGTTTACCCTGTTTGCCGAATACCACGCGAAAGGACGCTGGGCCAAGAACGTGACCGGGCTGCTGGCGGGCATAGGCATGCTCTCGCTTGCCCTTTCCATGCTGCTCACCCCGCGGAATGCCCTGGTGATTCTGCAGGTGGCGCAAACCAGCGCGTCCCGCGTCTTCCTGGTGATCAGCAGCGCGCTGCTGCTGGCGGCCATCGCGGCCTTCGGCATCATCAATTACTCCAAGCCGCTGCGGCTCTGGCACGAACGACGGATCGAAAGGGACCTGCGACGTGAGCTCCCAAAGATCCCCTAAAGGAACACCCGCAGGCCGTGACAACCTTGTCCGGCTGCTGGTGCGCAGGCAGGTTCCTGATTCTGGAGATCGCCGCGGAGCGTTCCGGCATTTTCTGCCGCGCATTGTTACCGGCGCGCTCGATATTGATCCCGCGCTGGTGCTCACGGCCGTAGTCTGCGGGGCCATTTACCACTATTCGCTGTTGTGGGCGGTATTGTTGTGTCTCCCCTTTCTGCTCACGGTATTTTCTGTCTCTGAGCGAATTGGATTTGAAACACGCCAGGGCCTGGTTGACCTGTTGCGCCGCCATTATGGACAAGCCGTTGGCTTCGGCTGCGCCGCAGTCGTGGTGGCCATCAACCTGGGGATGATCGTGGCCGATCTCATGGCCGTGACCGATGCATTCTCGATGATCACCGGCCTGCCCCGCATGTACTTCATTGCTGCCGTGGGCTTCTCGGTCTGGTACATCCTTATCTTTCGCGACTACCGCAAGATTACCCAGGCGATTGTGCTTTTCACCCTGCCGCTCTTCCTGTTTGTAGCTGCGGCTATATTTGCCCATGCCGACTGGCAGCAGGTGATTGGACACTCTTTGTTTCCGCGCATTGCTATCGGCTCCAGCTATCCCATGGCCGTGATTGCCATTCTAGGATCACTGCTTACTCCTTACGTGCTGGTGTGGCAAACCAGCGCCCGGCGCGAAGAAGCGCAGGCCGGTGGGATGATCGAAGCAGTCCAGAGCCACCGCGCTGGAACTATCGTGACTACGGTGCTCTGCTACGCCATTGTGGTGGCCTCAGCTACAGTTCTGCGTGTTCATGACACCAGTGGCCTCACCATGCGCATGGCTGCCGATGCACTCACTCCGGCCGTGGGGCCGCTGGGGACATTGCTTTTCGCGCTCGGCATTATGGGTGCAGGCATGGTGGCTTTGCCGGTGCTGGTCGCTTCCATGTGTTACAGCGTCTCTGAGGCCATGGGCTGGCGCAGCGGACTCAATGAAAACCCCTGGGAAGCCGTTCGCTTTTACGTGCTCATATCAGTCTCCATGCTGATTGCCGCATGTTTGAATTTCATAAAGATGAATCCGGTCGTTGCCCTGTATTGGTCGCAGGTGCTGGCCGGCTTTCTTGCTGTTCCTATCCTGGTCTTCATCCTGCTGGTTTCCAATAACCGCCAGATCATGAACACCACCAATACCTGGTGGCAGAACTTCTGGATTGGCGCCGCCGGGGGGGCCGTAGTGGCCGCCATGCTGATTGTGCTTTGGTGGAAATTGACTGTTTGACTTTCGTGACCTTGCGGTTACAATCGCACCGTTTTTAAACTACATCTATGCAATTTGCGCTCAAAGCAGTGAAAGCCGCTCTTCTGCTGACCGCCTTTCTGGCAGCGGCCCAGGAGCAGACCGCAGTTGAGATCACCAATGAACCCGGTCATCACCTGGTGATCAGCAACGCGTTTATCCGCGCTTTTGACGTGATCGTTCCGCCGAAGGCTACTACGCTGGTGCACCGTCACAACTACGATTATGTCTTCGTGACGCTCGGTGATTCCGATATTACCAACTCCCGGGTAGGCGCCCAGCCGGTGAAATTGCAATTGAAAGATGGAGAGGTGAGATACACGCTGGGTGGTTTCGCTCACTCGGCCACCAATAATCTTGACCGTCCATTTCACAACACCACCATCGAGCTGCTTACCAAAACCACCAATGAAAGCGCCTGCACTGGATCGTGCACAGTTGAAGTGGCCTGCAAGTCAGCCGATAAATCGGCGTGTCCCCAGGTGCAGCGCCTGCTCTCCGCCGATCAATGGACGGTGACAACGCTCACCCTGCCGCCTTCGGCCACATACGAGCAGCACAGCCATGCCGGGTCTCATCTTTCAGTGGCTGTGACCGACCTTGATATAAGAGTCATCTCGCAGAACGGGCAGGAAACGGCAGTACACCAGAAAGTCGGTGATCTGGTATGGCATGACCCGGTTGTGCACAGCATCAGGAACGTGGGGACGAAACCCGCAAAGATCGTTTCACTGGAATTCAAAGGGACGGCTGCAACGTCGTCTCCGCTGTAATTGGTATGAGCTTACCTACACCCAGCCAGCAGCCGGATACTCCTGAGGCGCGCCGCTACAACCGCGTCAAACGCCTGCTGGAACTCGCCGATCTGGCCCTGGGTATCGGCTTCCTTGTCGTGCTGCTGCTGACCGCGTGGACCAACCGGCTGCGCGATCTCTCGTTTCACCTCGGACGGGATCATTACTGGCTGGCGTTGTTTCTTTACGTTCTGCTGCTCAGCATCATCAGCAAGGTGCTCACCGTGGGACTTGATATTTATGATTTCCGCCTCGAACACAGCTTTCACCTGAGCACACAAAAACTGGGCGGGTGGATTGCCGATCAGGTCAAAGGCTGGGTGCTCGGGCTGGTGATTGGAGTGATTCTTGCTGAAATTGTTTATTGGCTAATGCAAGTCTCGCCGCAATATTGGTGGATCTGCGCGTGGCTCATCTTTATTGTTCTGTACATTGTCCTCGCGCAGCTTGCTCCGGTGGTTTTGTTTCCGCTCTTCTATAAGTTCGTGCCTCTGCAAAACGAAGAATTAAAGACCCGGTTGATGCGGCTGGGCGAGCGTGCCGGAACGAAGATTCGCGGCGTGTATGAATGGAAGCTGTCGGAAAAGACAAAGAAGGCGAATGCCGCGCTCACCGGATTGGGGAATACCCGCCGCATTATTGTGGCCGATACGCTATTGCAAAACTATACCGACGACGAAATCGAGGCTGTTCTGGCCCATGAGCTCGGCCACCACGTGCATCGCCACATCCTGAAAGGCATTGTGGTGGAAGCGATCGTAACCCTTGTGGGTTTCTGGGCGGCCAACTCCGCTCTTCAGTACACGGTACATCAGAAGCACATGTTTCAGCATCTGACCGACTTCGCCAACTTGCCCCTGCTGGTGCTGGTCAGCAGCCTGCTCTCCATGCTGCTCATGCCGGCGTTGAATGCCTATACCCGGTTCAGCGAGCGCCAGGCGGATCTCTATTGCTGGAAATCTGTTCCCAACGTTCAACCGTTTGTTACCGCCATGCAGAAGCTGAGCTCGCAAAACCTGAGCGAGAATGCTCCCTCACGGTTGGTGGAGATTCTTTTCCATTCGCATCCGCCGGTTTCCAGGCGCATTGCCGCCGCTTATTCGTGGTCCCAGAAAAATCGGCCCAGTTTGGCTTAGGTTCTTGTAGCTCTGGCAATCACCAAAAAATCATTGCTCCCGAAGTCATTCATTTCCAATTTGGACTGTCAGGTAATGAAAACTCTAACTAACTCAAGCGATTTCAGCGTCTAAAAACTCGGACCTCCCTGCTGATATGAGAGGCCCGCGACGAACCAACTCAAAACTTCCCGGTATCCACCCATTTCTGATCAACCACGCTCCACCAGTCCGTAGCCAGCCCTGCGGTCACGTACTTGTAGGAGAGCCAGGCATAGCCCTGTAATCCCCAGCCTGTTCCCCAGGAGTTGCGGACCAGCAGCGCCCCGGCCTGACCGCCGATGTTGATGTTGTCGTCGTATCCTACGGCTACATTGGCATGTCCGCCATAATATGTGCTGTGTGCCGATGGAAACGCGGCTTTCCCGTCGGCGGGTACGTGCATGTACTCGTCGTATACCGGGAAGCCGAACATGCTGGGAAAGCCTGCTGCCAGGTATGCCTTGATGTTCTGCAGCACCTGGGTGGTGGGGGCCCCGTTCGGATCCAAGCGGAAGTACTTTGTTGCCTGGTAATTCGAGCCAAGAGCATACAGAAAGGCGCTGGGTTCGATGTCAAACTTAGTGATGTCATAAGGCCAGTACCGCTCCGGAGGGGTACCGAACAAAACCAGAGCTTCCATGGCCGACCGCAGGTAGGCCCCCGTGTCTCCCGTCCATCCCAGCAGATCGCGAGTTGTTTTGTAGATGAAGAGCCTTGAGGCATCAACGAACTTGCCGAACGCGCGGCGCTCGAAGTACTCCACCAGCCCCGCGGCGGCATTGGCCGTACAGGAGCCGAGACGGCCCTGGTCTTCAATCGGGGAACAGAACTGACGTAGGTCAACGCTGGGGTTCAGGGCTGGCGCAGCCGCTGCCCCGCTTGCAGAAGCGGCAACACCGCTCAGCATGCGCGCGCTCCTGGTTTGCTTCATCAGATCCGCGACTGCCGGCGTATCTGCTATATAGTCTTTCACGCTGGGGATATCAGGTACATACCCGAAGCCCCTTGTTTCACTGCTCATATCAACACTCCTTATAATTCGGGCTGCGTGCATCGTAAAAATCTCCAGATTTTTGCAGCCTGAAGTTAATAACGTAAGCAGGCGTGAAATGCCGCCGAATTTTTTTGCAGGATAGTATTAGAGCATTTTCAGATGTATTGTCGGGCCATAGTTTGCGTTACTGTGTGGGCATAAGCGCGTGATTGACTCGCGTGAGTTCGGCAGGAATAGTCGTGTTTGTTTTATTCGGTACGCGGCACAGTGGGCATTTCAATTGTGATTGCTTGTCGTATCCCGCAGTTCACAATTTCCGTTCCTGAGTTTTCCATTTTTCTCAACTTGTTTGGCACGTGGTGCATCTGCACATCATTTTCGAATCACTGGCTTATACGGCTCTCCTGATTTAACGATCAGCCTCCCGTAACCGTATACTGTTCTATTGCCATGTCCCCGCCAGAGGCCCCAGCTGCATCTCCGCGTTATTCAGTCAGGTTCAAGACTCTGCCTGCACTCAAACGGAGTGAGATGTGGCGCTACTTCGGTCCGGCATTTGTCGCCAGCGTCGCCTATATAGATCCGGGGAATTTTGCCACCAATATTGAAGGTGGCACGAGGTTTGGCTATTCCCTCCTCTGGATTCTGCTCTGGTCGAATGCCATGGCCATTCTCATCCAGTATCTGGCGGCCAAACTGGGCATTGCCACTGGCAAGACTCTTCCCCAGAATTGCCGCGCCCATTTTTCCCGTCCTGTCACTATTGGTCTGTGGGTGGCGGCAGAGGTGACTGCTGTAGCCACCGATCTTGCCGAATTTCTGGGCGCTGCCGTCGGTTTCTACCTGCTCTTTGGAATCAATCTGTTTCTTGCCGCCCTGATTACAGCCGTGCTTGTCTTCCTGATGCTGGCAGTCGAATTGTACGGATTCCGCCGGCTGGAACAGCTCATTATGGGATTTGTCTTTGCCATTGCCGGCTGCTACGCCATCGAGATGTTCCGGATCACACCGGACTGGAAGAGCATTGCCTATCACGTTGCGGTACCGGAGATTAATTCAAAGAGCATCCTGGTGGCGGTGAGCATGCTGGGCGCAACTGTGATGCCGCACGTCATCTACCTGCATTCAGCCCTGGTGCAGGCCCGCAAGAAGGAAGATTCATTTGCATGTCCAACCAGTCAATGGCTCAGTAAATTCCGCCACCTGAAATATGAGTTGATTGACGTGCTGGTGGCCATGAATGGCGCCTGGCTGGTGAACTCGGCCATGATCATCATGGCTGCCGCCGCATTCTATAAAAGCGGCTTTGAAGTTAGTTCATGGGAGCAGGCGCATCGCACGCTTGAACCTCTGCTGGGCCATCTTTCAGCCACTGCCTTCGCGCTGGCGCTGCTGCTCTCCGGCCTGTCTTCATCCACAGTGGGAACCATGGCCGGACAGGTAATCATCGAGGGCTTTCTCGATATCAAATTCAGCGTGTTTCTGCGCCGGTTCCTTACGATTATCCCGGCGCTGGTGGTGATCGGGCTCAAACTCGATCCCCTCAGGATTTTGATACTATCTCAGGTTGCGCTGAGCTTTACGCTTCCATTTGCCCTGGTGCCGCTCATCCTGCTGACGCGGCGCGCATCAGTCATGGGCGATCTGGTCAATGGACGCCGCACCAACACTCTGGCCTACATCATCGCGGGCGTGATTATCGCGCTCAATCTCCTGTTGATCTATCAGCAGTTGGGCGGTGAATTTGGTGCGTGATCCGGCAGGAAATGGAACCAACAGCAGCGTACCGGAATCCAATAAGCAGGCAAAAAGATGAATACATTCAATAGTCGTTCCAAATTGCGTGCCGGTAACCGGGAATACGAGATTTACCGGCTTGATTCGGTTGACAAGCATGTGTGCGATACACAGCACCTTCCTTACTCGTTGAGAATTCTTCTTGAAAACCTGTTGCGCACCGAAAATGGCCGCAGCGTGACCTCGGATGACATTCGTTTTCTTTCCCAATGGAAGCCGGATGCCGTTCCGTCCAGGGAAATCGCTTTTACGCCCGCGCGCGTGCTCATGCAGGATTTCACCGGTGTCCCGGCCGTGGTCGATCTGGCTGCCATGCGTGATGCTATGGCGAAAATGGGTGGAGATCCCACGCTGATCAATCCACTCCAGCCTGCCGAACTGGTGATCGACCACTCTGTGCAGGTGGATGAATTTGCCAAGGTGGATGCTTTCCACGTGAATGCCCTGCTGGAGTTCCAGCGCAACCAGGAGCGTTATGCCTTTCTGCGCTGGGGACAATCGGCGTTCCGCAATTTCAAAGTCGTGCCGCCGGATATGGGAATCGTCCACCAGGTGAATCTTGAATACCTGGCGCGTGTGATTTTCTCAGAACAGAAAGATGACACTGCGGTGGCCTATCCGGACACCCTGGTGGGCACCGACTCCCATACCACCATGATCAATGGGTTGGGCGTGCTGGGATGGGGTGTGGGCGGCATTGAAGCCGAGGCTGCCATGCTTGGCCAGCCGGTCTCCATGCTGCTGCCCCAGGTGGTCGGATTCAAACTGAACGGACAATTGAAAGAAGGCTCTACCGCAACCGATCTGGTTCTGACCGTGACAGAAATTCTGCGCAAGAGTGGAGTGGTGGGAAAATTCGTGGAATTCTTTGGTCCTGGTTTGGCCTCACTGCCGCTGGCCGACCGCGCCACCATTGCCAACATGGCCCCTGAATACGGCGCAACCTGCGGCATCTTCCCAGTGGATGAAACCACGCTGCGCTACCTGCGCATGACCGGACGCCCCGCACAGCAGGTTGCCCTGGTTGAGGCTTACTGCAAAGAGCAGGGACTCTTCCACACCGCTTCCAGCCCTGAAGCTGAATACTCTGAGGTTGTGGAACTCGATCTCAGTACGGTGGAACCGAGTGTGGCTGGACCACGGCGTCCTCAGGATCGCGCTGCTCTTTCGAAGGTAAAAAATTCTTTTGAGCAGGCGCTGCCTACATTGATCGGTCCTCGCGCACCACGCGATGGACGCGCAGCCGCCCCCAAGCAGGTAGCCCGCTTCGAGGGCGAAGGCGGAAATCCCACTGCTGTAGCCGTGGAAGATGCGGATGCCCCCGCGGCCACGAAAGAAGTATCTGAAGACGTATTCGAGCAGCTTCAGGATGGTTCCGTCGTGATCGCCGCCATCACCAGTTGTACCAACACTTCAAACCCTTCGGTCATGATGGCTGCCGGACTGCTGGCGAAAAAAGCAGTCGAGAAAGGGCTGCGCCGCAAGCCTTGGGTGAAGACTTCGCTGGCTCCCGGCTCGCGTGTGGTGACCGAATACTATCGCAATGCCGGGCTGCTTCCTTACCTCGAAGCTCTCGGCTTCCACATCGTGGGCTATGGCTGCACCACCTGTATCGGCAACTCCGGCCCGCTGCCGCAGGACGTCTCGTATGCAATCGGAGAGAAACAGTTAGTTGTGGCCTCGGTGCTTTCCGGTAACCGCAACTTTGAAGGACGCATCAACTCCGAAGTCCGCGCTAACTACCTGATGTCGCCGCCGCTGGTGGTGGCCTACTCCATTCTTGGGCGGGTGGATTGTGACATCACCATCGAGTCTCTGGGCAAAGACAAAACCGGCAAGCCGGTTTACCTGCGCGACCTCTGGCCTACGCAGCAGGAAGTGCAGGCCGCAGTCGACAAGGCCATCAATTCCAGCATGTTTACCAGCAACTACGCCACTATCTTTGATGGAGACGAAGAGTGGAAGCGTCTGCGCGTCCCTCAGGGTGAGACGTATCACTGGGACAAGAATTCAACTTACATCCAACGCGCTCCGTACTTTGACGCTATGCCGGCGCGGCCTGCGCCCGTACAGGACATTCACGGCGCTCGCGTGCTTGCCAAGCTTGGGCACAGTGTGACCACAGACCATATCTCGCCTGCTGGTTCCATCAAGCCCAACAGCCCTGCAGGCAAATACCTTCAGGAGCATGGTGTACAGCCCAAAGACTTCAATTCCTATGGTTCGCGCCGTGGCAATCACCAGGTGATGGTGCGCGGCACCTTTGCCAATGTCCGGCTGCGTAACCGCCTGGTGCCTGAATCAGAAGGCGGCGTGACCAGGCATTTCCCCAGCGGCGAAGTCATGTCGATCTTTGATGCCTCGGAAAAATACAAAGGTGAAGGCGTTCCGCTGATCATTATTGCCGGCAAGGAATATGGCTCCGGTTCTTCCCGCGACTGGGCTGCCAAGGGGCCAAACCTGCTGGGAGTGCGCGCCGTGATTGCTGAAAGCTACGAGCGTATTCATCGCTCCAACCTGGTAGGCATGGGCATTCTGCCGCTGCAGTTCCTGCACGAGGAAGACCCTGATACGCTCGGCCTGAGCGGTGACGAGATTTACGAAATCATTGGATTGCCTGCGCTGCTGCAGGAGAAATTTGCCAATGGGCGCCGGGTAAAAGTCCGCGCTACCGGCTCGGATGGAGTAGTCACGGAATTCGATGCCCTGGTGCGCATCGATACTCCACAAGAAATTCTTTACTACGAGCACGGCGGAATCCTGCAATACGTGCTGCGCCAGTTGCTGTCTGGCAAAGCCAAGCCAGAGATAGTCAGCGCCGGCATGAGCACCGTGGCCGACCCCGCGACCGGCAGCAGCGTAACTTAGTTATTTCGTTACTTGATCCCGATCGCAGGGAGGGGGCCCTATCAGTTCAATGCTGCTTCATGGCATAGAACGAAACCATGCGTAGAGACGCAGCATGCTGCGTCTCTGAGACGCGCTCCAGAGCGGCTCGGGCTGATTACCTTAGGACGCTCCTTCCCGCTTTTCCCATTGCATCCGTCGCATTGCTTGCGGTCAAATGAACCCACGAACCCCAACCATCACATCTTTACCAAACGTCTCTGTCTGCGCCTACTGAAGCCTTCAGACGCTGCTGACATCGTGCGCCTGCTGGGAAATGACAGTGAGGCGGTCCAGATGCTGGCCAGCATCAGTGATCCGGTAACCGAGGCAGCAGCTCTGGACTGGATCGACCGGCGTACCGGTACTGACCAGCATGTTTTCGCTATTCTGCTGAAGAGTTCAGGCGAGTTCATCGGTGCGATTGGCTTCGGTGGGGCCAAAGAGCTGCCCTATGTCGGCTATTGGATCGGCCGCCTGCACTGGAACCAGGGTTACGCGACTGAAGCAGTCATGGGATTGATTGACTATGCCCGCTGGCTTGGGATTCCGTGTCTTCAGGCTGATACATTCCCTGATAATCCCGCCTCAGCCCGCGTGCTGGCCAAAGCAGGATTCGCTAACAAAGGCCGCATCCAACTGAATCTGCCCATGCGCGGGGGCATGAGAGAACTGGAACATCACCTGATCAATTTGTCGGACAACAATTCGGACAACATTCAGAGCTGAATCACGATCAATCCGGGAATTACTCGGAAGTGACGAACGTTGTGAGTTGCGACTCCATAACGCAAGATGCAGTGCCGTTGCTCCAATCAGCAAGTCTGCAATCGGAAAAGTTATGCCTTTCGCAGCTTGCTCTCCCACCAGTTTGCCGGCTAATTGAGCTATCTCCAGCGTCACTGGCTGGATTGGAACAGCGAGGCAAAGTTCCTCAACAAACCCTTGCCGCTGCTGCCGATCAATTGATGATTTGGCGCGGTAGATGCCGTGGGACAGCTCTATTACGGAGATCACCGAAAGAGCAGTTCCTCTGTGCCCTTTGTGAAACCTTCGTGTCCTCCTGTGGTTCGGTTTTTGGTTGCGGCTCGGCTGCTTTGCGGTTAAAGGGGGGGCAACCCGATTGCTAAAACCCGCCTTTCAGCGGGATAATAGTCATTTGCCAGTTCTTACTCTACGTCTCATGGAGCCCAGGTCCTCTTGACCAATAGCTAGCAAAACAATTAGAAAGTTCGGACTAATCTGCCTGCTATGAAGGCCACGGCTCCCCATTGAAGGAGGCACACCTTGAAGGTTTACGAAGGCAAGGACATCCGCAACCTCGTTGTGGTCGGTCACTCTCACTCCGGCAAGACATCCCTGGTTTCTGCCATGCTTTACACTGGCGGCTCGACTCCCAAACTGGGCCGCGTGGACGACGGTTCCACGGTCACCGATTATGACGAAGAAGCCATTGCCCGGCAGATGACCGTCAATACCAGCATAGCCTCGCTGGAGTGGCGCAATACCAAGGTCAACCTCCTCGATACCCCCGGTTTCACTCTCTTTGCCCATGAAGGCAAGATCGCCATGTGTGCCGCTGAAGCCGCTGCCGTGGTCGTGGACGGCGTCTCCGGCGTGGAAGTTGTGACCGAAAAAGTCTGGCAGTATGCGGAAGAAATCGACCTTCCTCGTGTAATCGTGGTCAGCCGCATGGATCGTGACCGCGCCAATTACGAGACTACTCTGGAGAGCCTGCGGAACGCCTTCGGCCGCCAGGTTGTCCCCGTACAGATTCCTATTGGTAGCGAAAAGAGCCTCAAAGGCGTGGTCGATCTGGTCACCATGAAGGCCTACACCTACGAAATGGGCGGTAATGGCAAAGGCAAGGAAGGGCCAATTCCCGGCGACATAGAAGGGGTGTGCAAAGAGGCCCATGAAAAGCTGGTGGAGATCATCGCCGAGGGTAAAGACGAGTTGATGGAAGAGTTCTTCAACACCGGCACCATTCCTGAAGAGCACCTGATTCCGGCCCTGCATGAGGCCATTCGCGACGACAAGATCTTTCCGGTGATCTTCGCCTCCGGATTGGGCAATATTGGCACCGACCATCTCCTGGATTTCATTGTGGATTACTGCCCCACGGCAGCCGAGCACCGCGCCGTCCATGCTGCGCCTGATGCTACGAGCAATGGTCATTCTGCGGAACGCAAGATCGCTGACTCAGAACCGGCATCCGCTTATGTGTTTAAGACCGCCAACGATCCCTTTGCCGGAAGGATCAGCTATTTCAAAGTATTCTCAGGCGTGGTGAAGAATGACGCTACGCTGCAGAACTTCACCCGCAGTGGACAGGAAAAGCTCTCGCACCTCTCCATCCCCCAGGGCAAGAACCTGGTGCCGGTTCCCGAGCTTCATGCCGGGGATATTGGCGCAGTGGCCAAGCTGAAAGATACGCTCACCGGAGACACTCTGGGCGACAAAACCAATCCCATTCAGTACCCGGCAGTGAATCTGCCCGAACCGGCGATTACGTTTGCCATTGAGCCTAAATCCCGTAACGACGAAGACAAGCTCTCCAACGGCCTGCACAAGCTGATGGAAGAAGACCCCATGGTGCGCTTCTTCCGCGATGAGCAGACCAAGGAATTCCTGATTGCCGGGACCGGGCAGCAGCACATTGAAGTCATTGTTTCCAAGCTGAAGAAGCGCTATCACACTGAAGTCATTCTGAAAGCGCCCAAGGTGCCCTATCGCGAGACCATTCGCGGCAAGGCCGATGTGCAGGGCCGCCACAAGAAGCAGAGCGGTGGCCACGGCCAGTATGGCGATTGCAAGATCAAAATGGAGCCCCTGGAGCGCGGCAAGAATTTTGAATTCGTGAATGATATTTTTGGCGGCGCCATCCCCAGAAACTACATTCCTGCGGTAGAAAAAGGAATTGTCGAAGCCGCCGCCCGTGGGTATCTGGCAGGCTATCCGGTTGTGGACTTCCGCGTGATCCTCTATGACGGCAGCTACCACGACGTGGATTCCAACGAACTCTCATTCAAGACCGCCGGCCGCATCGCCTTCAAAAAAGCCATGGAGCAGGCCAAGCCCACGCTGCTGGAGCCCATCATGCACGTGGAGATCACCGTGCCTGATGAATTTGCCGGCGGCATCATGGGCGACCTGAACTCCCGTCGCGGACGTATCCAGGGCATGGACAACAAAGCCGGGAAGACCGTCGTGAAGGCCGAAGTGCCCATGTCGGAAATGCTCACCTACGGCGCCGATCTCACCTCCATGACCCAGGGGCGCGGCAGCTTCCACATGGAGATGTCCCATTACGACTATGTGCCAGGAGTGCAGCAGGAAAAAATCATAGCCCAGTACAAAGCCGAACGTGGCGAACTGGTCGAAGTGGAAGAATAATCTCTGCCGAAATGTTGGACAGAAATAGTTCAACATTCGGCTCTCTTCCTCTTTGAATTTCTCTGCGACCTCCGCGTTCTCTGCCCTAAAAATAGCTGGGCGCTTACGGTGGATACCTTAACCCGAAGCGCAGTTTTCATGTTTTCTGGGTGCGACGTTAGTCCCATGTCCGACTGCCCGTAAATTTCAAATATTTTTAGCAGCGAGGACCTCATCCGCAATCCTCACCGCATCCACCGCCGCCTTCACATCATGCACCCGGACAATATGAACGCCCTGAAGCACTGAGGCCGTCACCGCTGCCAGGGTGCCGTAAAGGCGTTCTCCCGGAGGGGCATCTTTGCCGTTGCGGGCCAGCGTGCGTCCGATAAATGATTTGCGCGAGGTGCCGGTCAACAACGGGAACCCCAGTTCGTGCAGCTTGTGAAGATCGGCCAGCAGAGGATAGTTTCCTTCGAAATTCTTGCCGAATCCAAATCCCGGATCAACCACAATATGCTGGCGCTCGATTCCGGCATGAATTGCGTCATCGCTCCATTGGCGCAGCTCGTTTTTTACTTCCGCGATGATATCCGGCGAAGGCGGCAGGCTGCGCCATTCCTCCGGCTTGCCCCGGGTGTGCATAAGTACGACACCGCACTTCAGCTCAGCCGCAGTTTGGGCCATCTGCGCATCCCAACGGAGCGCACTCACATCATTCACGATTTCCGCTCCAGCATTCACCGCAGTGCGCGCCACCTCGGCCTTGTAGGTATCCACAGAGAGCAGCGCGTCTGGCCGTTCACGCCGTATGTCCTCCAGCACCGGCATAATGCGGCGCAGCTCTTCTTCTGCGGGAACACCGCCCTGTGCGACCTTTGCTCCAGGCCGCGTGGATTCGCCGCCGATGTCGAGCATGTCGGCCCCGTCATCCAGCATTTGCAGCGCGTGGCCAACGGCATGATCGCGGGAGAGGAAATTTCCGCCATCGGAGAAGGAGTCAGGGGTAATGTTGAGAACACCCATCACCAGCGTCCGTGCTCCAAGCTCCACAGAGCGGCTGCGCAGCTTCCAGTTGTAAGACGGTCTCGGCCCTTGCATGGCGCGATTGTATAATCTCGGCGTATCCCATGCGTCAATTACGTGTGCTTTGCGCAGTTCTGCTGCTTGCCTCTCATCTTTCCGCTTTTTCTGCTCCCAGGCCCAGAGCCAGGAAGAAGCCGAAGCCCGATCTGGCCGCACAGATTGAAGCCATTATCGATCAGCCGCAGATGTCCTCAGCCGAATGGGGGATTGATGCCATCGATCTTGAATCCGGCAAGGTGCTCTATTCCATCAACCCCAATCACCTTTTTCTTCCTGCCTCCAATGCCAAGCTGCTGAGCACCTCGGCCGCACTGGCCCTGGCTGGCCCCGACTACCGCTTTCTCACCACGGTGGAAACTACCGGCACGATCGATGCGGAAGGCCGGCTGAAAGGCGATCTGGTGATCGTGGGAAGGGGCGATCCGAATATCTCCGGCCGCATGATGCCTTACCAGCTCAAGACCGAGCGCATCTCGCCCCATACGCAGATTCTGGAAGAGCTGGCCGCCCAGATAGTGCAGAAGGGCGTGAAAATCATCGATGGTGACGTGGTCGGCGACGACACTTTTTATTCACCCCAACGCTACGCCGAAGGCTGGGCCCAGGATGATCTCCAGTGGATCGATGGCGCTCCCGTTTCGGCGCTCAGCTTCAATGACAACGTGCTGTTCGTGAAGCTTCAGCCGGGAGCGCAGGATGGCGACAAGGCGCTGCTCACGGTCGATCCGCCCAATACTTATTACGAGTTCGACAATCGCGTTGTGACCTCCGCCGCAGGCAAGAGCAAGATCGGTATTCATCGTGACCCCGGTTCTTATAAAGTGCTTCTCTGGGGCACGATCTCCATGCGTGATTCCGGAATCAGCGAAGCTCTGGCTGTGGAAGATGCGGCTGAATTCACCGCGCACATTTTTCGCGGACTGCTCCAGGCGCATGGCATTACCATTACGGGCAAAGCGCGCGCGCAGCATGGAGACTATCGTTTCTTTGATCAACCACCGCCCTCGACAGTTCTGGTAGCCACTCCACCCCAGGTGCTGGCCCAGCATCTTTCTATGCCGCTGCTGGAAGATGTGCGGGTCACCAACAAGACCAGCCAGAATCTCCATGCTGAACTCGACCTGCGCCTGATTGGACAATTGAAAGGAAGCGGCGGATCTTTTGAGGGCGGCTCCGCTGTGCTCAAACAATTCCTGTTGCAGGCCGGGTTGAAACCCGATGAGTTTTTCCTGCTCGATGGCTCCGGGCTTTCACGCCGCGACCTGATTACACCGGCAGCCATGATTCAGTTGCTGATCTATGCTGCCCGTCAGCCCTGGGGACCTGCCTTTCAGGAGGCGTTGCCGGTTGCCGGCGTAGATGGCTCGCTGGCCGAGCGCTTTGTGAATACTCCGGCTGGAGGCCTCGTCCACGCCAAGACCGGCACGCTCAGTCATGTGAACGCGCTCTCCGGTTATGGCGAGACCAGCACCGGAAAGAAATTTGTGTTTTCGATTTTCTGCAACAATCACGACCAGCCCGGAAGCAAAATCCTGGCCGCGATCGATCAGATTGTGGTGTTGCTGGTCACGCAGGGAGACCCACAAAAGCTTGCGGCCCCGGCCATCGTTCCCGTGGCTAAATAAGATCTTTGTGGAGCGCAGCCGCCCTCGACTGCGTGGAAAATCTTACAACTGGGAAGTTTGGGGGTACAGTAAAAAAGTAAGTTGCTCTGAACTCAAAATATGAATCAGCGTTTATCACTTAAATCAGCGTCATCAGCGGTAAGGTTTTACTAGATGCCGGATAAAGGTCCGCTGTCGGGAATTCGCGTGATTGATTTTGGGCGCTACATTGCTGCGCCGTATTGCGGCATGTTGCTGGCCGATATGGGCGCGGATGTGATCCGCGTAGACCGTCGCGAGGGTAGTGAAGATCGCTATCTTGCACCCATTACAGAAGATGGAGAAGGCTCCGGATTCCTGTCACTCAATCGCAACAAGCGCAGCCTGACTCTCGACCCGGCCAAGCGCGAATCAGCGGAGGTCATCCAGCGGCTGGGTAAGCGGGCGGACGTAGTGCTGGCCAACCTGCCCATCGATGTGCTGCGTAAGATGCGGCTTGATTATGATTCGCTGCGGGCCGTCAAGCCGGATATTATTCTGGCCCGCATCTCCGCTTTTGGGCCGGATGGGCCTTATGCCAATCGCGTAGGCTTTGACATGGTGGCGCAAGCCATGTCCGGTGCCATGGCACTGACTGGTTTCCCCGGCACTCCCATGCGTGCGCTCATTCCTTTTGAAGATTACGGCACCGCGCTGCATACGGCGTTTGGAGTGATGGTCGCTCTCTATCACCGCCAGCGCACCGGCGAAGGACAAATCGTAGATGGATCATTGCTGGCTACCGGCATTACCTTTGCTCAAGGTCTGCTGGCTGAACGTGCTGTGATCGGTGTGGAGCGTAAGCAGAAGGGCAATGCCAGTTTTTACGCGGCTCCCGCAGACGCCTACCAGGCCCAGGATGGATGGATCGTCGTCTCCGTAGTAGGTGAAGAGATGTTTGCCCGCTGGGCCAGACTGGTAGGTAGAGAAGATTTCATTGCCGATCCGCGCTTTGCCACCGATCTGCTGCGCGCCGACCATTCAGACATCATCACCGCAGCCATGAACGCATGGCTGAAGATCCGCACCAGCACGCAAGCTATTGCCGAACTGGAGACAGCCCGCATTCCCGCAGGGCCGGTGCTCAACCTGGATCAGGTGATGGCCGATCCGCAGGTGAAGGCGCGCAAGCTGCTCCAATCCTTCGAATATCCTGGCGCTCCCAGCCCGGTGCCGCTGGCTACGATTCCGGTACAGCTCTCAGTAACTCCCGGAGAGATCAGGCGCCGCGCTCCAACTCTGGGCGAACACACAGACGAGATCCTCAAAGAGATCGGCTACTCCGAGCAGGAAATCACAGAGCTTCGTAAAGGGGAAGTGGTTTGAATACCCACTCAGAAAAGCCTTAACCGCAGAGGGCGCAGAGAACGCAGAGATTTATGGAATGTAGGATCGTTATTCAGTGCCCTTTATGAGACTTTTGTGGTTCTTTCAGGTCTCTGTGCCTCCGTGTCTCTGTGGCTTATTTTGTTCCTCTGCGTTCTCTGCGCACTCTGCGGTAAATGTTGTGCCACAATCAGAGATAGGTGCTGACCCACTCCATCCCGTTCTCGCCCGATCATCCTGCTGATTTCTTCACTGCGTTTCCGGTTGCGCCTGCTGTGTTTCTCCTGCGTGGGGCAGATGAAGAGGCTGAGCCTTATGTAAGCAAGACTACGAATCTGCGAAAACGGCTCCAGAGGCTTCTGGCCCCGCCGGAGTCGCAATCCAAAAGGCTGAATCTGCGCGACCGGGTAGCATGTATTGAGTATGCGCTGACCGGATCTGATTTCGAGTCCACGCTGCTGCTGTACAAGCTGCTGCGGCGGGAGTTTCCGAAGAACTACCAGAAGCGTTTGCGGCTGCATCCCGCGCCGCTGGTGCGCCTGAACCTGGAGAATGCTTATCCGCGCGCTTACGTCACCAACAAGATAGGCCGTCTGAGTGGGCGTTCTCTCTATTACGGCCCATTTCGCTCCCGGGCAGTGGCGGAAAAGTTCATGAATGATTCGCTCGATCTGTTCAAGATCAGGCGCTGCACCTTTGAGTTGAATCCCGATCCTGCTTTTCCCGGATGCGTCTACTCGGAAATGAAGATGTGCCTCGCTCCCTGCTTCAAAGGATGCACCGATGAGGCTTACGCTGCAGAAGTAGCGCGGGTGCAGGCCTGGTTTGATTCCGGCGGAGAGTCGTTGATTCATGAACTGGAAGCGGAGCGCGACCGGCTCTCCGCCGATCTGGATTTCGAAGCTGCCGCCCAGCAGCACACAAAAGTCGCCAAGGTAAAGGGTGTTGCCGCTGTTTCTGATGAAATCTGCCGCCGGCTCGATCAACTGGATGCAGTGATTGTCCAGCCCTCAACCGAAGCCAAGTCCGTCGCCCTTTTTCGATTCAACAAAGGAGAAGTGGCCGGGCCGGTAAGCTTTCTGGTGGAAAGTGAAGACCAATCGCAGTCCGCAGAAGTGCGGCTGCGTGCAATGCTGGAAAATTTCCGGCCTGCCGGAGCACGGTCCGGTCAGCAGTTTACCGAAGAGTTGGCCATGCTGAAGCGCTGGTATTACCGCACGCACAAGCTGGGAGAGATGATCCTGGCAAACCAAGGCGGAGAGCTTTCCATGCGAAAGCTGGCTAATGCTGTTGGCCGTGTTTACCGGGGAGAGAAACAGCCAGTTATCCAGCCGTCACTGCCTGAGAATCCTCCTTCGTGAAGGTTTTTTCGCAGTACAAGATGGAGAAGGCGATAAAGAGCGGCGATTCCAGCATTGCGGCAATGCAGATGTAAACGGCCCATGTGATCCAATCATACGCTGTCGCACTGATGTTGGTACGGTCCCACAATTCGTGGAATCCGCGCTGTAAGAGCCAGTAAACCATATAGGCAACAACCCAGGATTTCAGCAGAAAAGCAATAAAAAACGTTCCCAGTCTTCGGTTTTCCTGATGCTGTTGCGCACCGCCTGGGACAAAGAAACGTGCGGATCGTCCATCAATTCAGGTACTGCAAGCGCCACTCTGGAAAGCAATCCTGCCACTGCCAGTTGTGGAACGTAGTAACAGATATCCACGAAAAGCCAGTTGGGATAGATATGGCGACTGTACATGAGCAGCCAGAGAAACCCGTTCGTCAACACGTGGCCGAAGACAAACATGATTATCCAGCTCAGCACGCTGATTCCAATAACAGCCCCAAAGCGGTCGCGTACTGAGCTGTATCCATCTGACAAAGGACGGTTGTCTTCGTCTTGCCTCCTGATTATGTTGGCCGCAACGGCAGCAAAAAACAGTGCGCTGATGGTCCAATAAGCCCCCTGCTGAACAAACTTAATGCTATCGTTGACTGCCCATGCCCAGTACATACCCCAAGGAGAAGATGTCACGACGTGTGCCAGCAATTTATGTTGGAGCGGACGTAACAGGTAACGGGCCAGATAAGCCAGAAATCCTGCCGGTAAGCCGACCCAAAAGAGCGTCTGGTGGTAGATGCTATAAGTCTTGGCGAAAAGGTCCTTCCATGTAAGTTTCTCTTCGGGCATCTGCCCCGTCAGGTACGGGACGCCGATTTCATAAGGATTGTTCATGCAGATGCTGCCTTTGCTGAAGCTTTCCTGAATATTACGCGAATTCCATCACGCCAGCGTTCATCCAGGCAGGCAAGTGTCCACTGAATATCTGGTGAAAAATACCTTAAAAGCGTTTCAATCGCCGGGTGAATTCGTAACGCCGGAGCAATCAGAAATAGCAGCGGAGGCTGCGCGGCGAGCTGCACGCCCTGAAAATAGCCGTTCTTCTGAAAGTCCCCGCGCTCCTGGTGCCATTTCACGCGGGCCCAGTAATCCAGCCCTTGCAGCGGCAGATGGATGTCTTCATCGGCTTTCAGTTCCAGCACTGCCAGCCGTCCATCATGCGTACAGGTTAGCACGTCGATCAGCGAGCGGTCAGAGATGGTGAAGGCCGGAACCTGGGAATAAACGTGGCTCGTGCCTAAGCGTGTATCCAGCGCAGCTACCTGGCTGGTGATCAGCGATTCCAGCCAGCGCTCCGGATACCTCCTCCAGAACAGATGGCGTTTGTCTCCAGCGGGCGTGCGGCTTTCTGCGATGCCACGGACGAATTGCAGGAATGAGGTTTCGTTCTCGGGCGTGAGGGTGTCTTCGAAGCCGGAGACGCCAAACACGATCTCCTGTCCAGTGTGGAACGATGCTGGTTGTGCGGCAATGCGCGCGCGGGCAAATTCCAGTCCGTGCAGTCGGAAGACAATCTCCATCGGCGAAACCGTGCTTACTTGAACCTCCGGCACGATTGCCCGCACTTTGGCAATGCTCCCGGCGAATTGCTCATAAAGCTGAGAGTTGGGGCAGCGCAGCAGCCGGCTCTCGAACTGCGCCATGCCGAAGATATCTCTGGCACAAACAGCTAATTCCGCTTCATCGAACTCCAGCAGTTCAAACTTGGCCATGCTGTGATTTAAATGCGCCAGGCGCAATTGCAGTGTGGCTGAGCGGTCCGGCGGCACATACAGCCGGAGTCCTTCTACAGCAGAACGTCCAGCCTCGCGCTGGCGGCAGTCTTCCAGCCAGAGCAGGCCAAACGTGAGTGCCGCATCCACTGCAGCCTGCGTCTCTTCGTGGTTGACTCCAAGCACTGCCAAGGAACTGCGGCCCTTGCGCAGCAGTCCCCGCGCATATACCGGAGAGAAGCTGCGCTCCAGATTCATGCTGACGGCCAGCCTGCTCACGGTCCAATCCGGGAACTCATGCTCCAGCATGCGCTGCAAGGTCTGTGCATAAAGGCTGCGTGCCGTCTTACGAGCAACCGCGGTCCTCTGGTCGCGGTCACGGCAGATTTGCAGCATGTGCGGACGTGACTGGGCAAACTTACACACTGAAAGACGCAGGTTACCGTTCTTTTGCTCCGCATCAACCACCTCCCGAACGATGTTGCGCTGCTCTGACCAGATGTGCAGCAGGCACTTACCGCGCTCCGCAGAGATGGAGTAACGAGCCGATTCCAGGTCGAAGATGATTTGGCTCTCTTCGATGACATCTCCACGCCGGGATTCAGCTAGAAATTCCTGCAATGAGCGGGCCAGAAGGTCAGGAGTCATGGGGTAATTGGGTCATCGAGTAATTGTGAAGTTTTAGTACCAAGAGAAAGAACGAGTGGAAACCAAAAAGTTGCTGTAGAAAGCTGAGAGCAAAGACAAGTTGCTGTAGCCTGAAAGGAACGTGTGGCACAGCCGCCCCGGCTGTGCGGAAGGCTGCACCTTTTCTGGTTTGCTTAAATGCAGTGAGTTGAACTCTTGACAATGAAAGCTCAGTCTTCCGGCTAGAAGCCGGACTTATATGTCTGGTCACCCCTAAGACCCGGCATTCCGCTTTCTGCCGGACTACCTCCATAGCGTCTTTTCGGGACTTTTGGCCGGCGCTCCCTCCTTGTACTCAGGTAAAAACCTGAGATAACATTACTATTCTGAGTAGTAGGGCAACTTGCAGAGTTCCAACATCGTCTAATTACTGCCACTTCGTTTTAACCAGGGAAACGATCCCCAGATCCCCGTAAGGCCAAAATTCTCAAATGTATGGTCACAGGAGGAACGCTTTTGTGCTAACCGAAACTAGTAGTGCTACCACGCGTAAATTTAGAGTCTCTGCTCTTCTCCCCCTTGCCGCTCTATGTTTGCTCACCAACCTTGCCCTCGCTTCAACCCCCTCATCAGCTACTCTGGGCCCTGTCAATGGCGCGACTGTCAATTGGGCTGGCAGCGGTATCGCCGGAGTCACCACTGACGAGACTACCTGTGTGGATGGGACTGATTGCGATACTTTCACTATCAACCTGTCGGGCTCGCCCTCGAACTATAAAGGACTGGTTTTGAACATCAGCATCGGCTGGGGATTGAGCACCAATGATTTTGACGTTTACGTCCACAAGGGCGACATCACCGGCCCGGTGGTTGCCAGTTCAACCAATGGAATTCCCGATATCAGTGAATTTGTCTCTATCGATCCGACTGTGACCGGAACCGGTATGTACACGGTACATATTGTGGATTCCACGGTAGCGCCTGGGGATCCATATCACGGCACGGCACTGATTACGACACCTCCAACCGATACGGCCGCCAAAGGCAAAGCCCCTACTTACGCCAACTACACCTCACCTCCGGGAATGGGCGATAGCTCCGGAGAACCCTCGATTGGTTCGAACTGGAATTCCGGCAGGATCATGACCCAGGCGGTGTTTGACACCATGCAGGTCACCTTTGATACCAGCACCTCACCTGCAACCGCGCACTGGGCTTTGAAAGACGCGACGATCGCCGATGTGGTCACCTTCGATCCCATCCTGTTTACCGACCCCTCTACGGGCCGCACTTTTGTCTCGGAATTGCTGGGGCCGACGAGCCTCTCGGCTTTTACCGATAATGATGGCGAAACCTATACCAATAGCCAGGGTGCCGGCATTGCTTCCGGAGTCGACCATCAGACGATTGGCGGCGGGCCGTTCCGGCTGTGTACTGCGGACCAGTTACTCGCCACTCCTGTGCCCTGCGCGCAGTTGGCGGCCCGTGGCCCGCTCACGCAATATCCGCACGCGGTGTATTACGCCTCCCAGGACGTCGGTGATGCAGAGATGGCATTGAGCCAGGATGGCGGCCTTACCTATGAGGCGGCCCATCCCATGTACACTCTGGTCGATTGTGCCGGCATACATGGACATATCAAGGTAAGCAGCAGCGGCATCGTTTACGTGCCGAACAAAAACTGCGGCGGCGTGCAGGGCCTGGTCGTTTCCATGGACAATGGTGTGACCTTTTCGATCCAGCATGTCACCGGCAGCAAGTCCAGCGAGAGCGATCCCTCAGTTGGAATCGGGGCAAAAGGACGCATCTACTTCGGTTACGTGAACGGTGATGGACATCCACGCATTGCCGTATCTGACGACCAGGGACGTTCCTGGCACACTGATCAGGACGTGGGCGTACCGTTCAATCTTCACAACGCAGCCTTCCCCGAGGTTGTAGCTGGAGACAACGACCGCGCCTCCTTCTTCTTCCTGGGCACGCCGCAGGCGGGCGCAGCTACAGGAGCCGATACTGGAATTCCATTCAACGGTGTGTGGCATGCCTATGTTGCGACTACCTATGATGGCGGGAAGAGCTGGTTCACCGTAGATGCGACTCCCAACGATGCGGTACAGCTCGGCGCGATCTGCATGAACGGCACAAGCTGTCCCAGCAAGCCACGTAACCTGCTGGACTTCAACGATGTGACCGTGGACAAGACGGGGAGAGTGTTCGCCGCGTATACAGATGGCTGCATCAGCGCTGCCTGCATTGCCAAAGGCAACGACCCGGCCGCCAGCCACACGCAAAACGACAATGACGGAGCCACCAAGGCCGTGATACTCCGCCAGCAGACCGGAAAAGGACTCTTCAGGAGCCAGGATTCCGGCGGCGGACTCCAGCCGTAGCACCGCTGTTGTTCGAGAGTGGCGTAGTGGGGCACTTTTCGGTGAAAGTGCCCCACTGTCGCGTATCAGCGTCTAGCGATTCGTTTGCGAATCGCGGGCCTCCCAGGACTTTAGTTCTGGGTGAGCGGAGCGAATTAACGTTTATCGCACAACGATAAATTCACTTGGGAGCTTAACCGATGCAGAGAACCATAGCGCTTGCACTGCTGCTTGCATTCCTCATCACCATGGCTGCCGCCCGCACTACTACGGCGCCTGAGATTCTTGGCATCAGGCTGGGCATGAAGTATGCCAAGGCACACGCGCGGCTCGCGAAGCTGGGCCACTTCAAATCTGAAGACGAAGGCCAGGAGGTGTGGACGCTCAACGGTGACAAGCGCTATCAGTACGCGATCGTGGGCTTTGATCGCGACCGCAAGGTGCGTTACGTCACGGTGCTGGCGCGTCCTGACGGCCAGCCGGTGAACTACGAACAGATTGGGGACATTACCAGGGCCGCCCGCACCGGGCAAACCGGCAACCTGCGCTACACCTGGAAGCTCAACGATGAGAAAGAGCATTTTGAATACATTGTCATGGCCGCCGGCAAAGATGCGCATCGCCTTGACCGCTTCTCGATCAAGCTTCTGGGCGCGAAGGGGGAAGAGGATGAGGAAGAAGACGCGCGGAGGGCTCCTGCTAATAAAAAAGGGCGCTGATTCACACGATATCTGGGCTGTAGAGACGTGATTCTGGCATGAGATTGCGCAAACGGCAAGGAGCGCTTTTCAGTCATTACAATAGTGGTTCATGCCCTCATCATCCTATCGGCAGCGGATCCTCTCAGGTATACAGACACCGCTGATCCGTTGCGTGATTTTCGATCTGGATGACACGCTTTACGACTGCTTCAGGCAGCGTGTCGGGCCGTCGCACCGCCATGCGGCGGAGGCCATGGTACAAGCCGGGCTCAAAGCCAGTGTGGAAGCCGTCTACCGCGCCCGAATGCGCGCCTTTCGTGATGATCCCATGTTGCGGCACATTGACGCCGTGGTAAGCCGCCAGTTTCAGGTGGATGATCCCCAGGCTATGAGCAACGTTGCGCATGATGCTTACTTCAACTGTCCTGTAGGAAAGTTAACGTTATTTGCGGGCACGCTCCCCCTGCTGCGCTTTCTGCATGAACGCGGCGTGCGCAACTTCGTAGTGAGCTTCGGCGAGCCCCATATTCAACATGCGAAAGCTCGCGCGCTCGGGCTGGATCGTGAGCCTGCCATAGACGCCATCCTGTATGCCGACCGGGGAAAAATTCTGACCAAGGAAGGTGCTTTCCGCCAGATCCGGGAAAAGACCGGATTTCCTGCGCAGGAGATGCTGGTGGTTGGAGACCGTCCCATGAGCGAGATCAAAGCAGGTAAAGCCCTGGGAATGCATACGGTCCGGCTGAAACGCGGTGAGTTCAAAGTGCAGGAACCAACCGGCCCTGAAGAGCAGCCGGATTATGTGATCAGGAACATCGGGGAGTTGAAAAAACTGCCGTTCCGGTTCGGGAATGAACAACCTCACCACTGACGAACACGGATCAACACAGCGCAGCAGAGCCGCACCCAAAAAGAAAATCTTCATGGAGCGCAGCCCCCCTCGGCTAGCCGAAGTTCGTCACGGTGCGGTTGAATTCCGCGATTTTTAAGGTTGTCATCGTGACAAGTCTTTTATCCTCAATCCCCAGATTCAGAAAAGCGATGTAGTGCAGACCTACCCTCTTGCGGCCAACCAGAGCCGGTGGCAAACTCGGCCCCAGATGTTTTTGCGGCCGCATCAACGAAGTAAGGA
>QHVI01000079.1 GCA_003223515.1 Candidatus Angelobacter sp. Gp1-AA117 | reverse complement strand
CGCGCAACTGCCTGTGCACGCCAATGACAAGAAGTTTTCAGGAGAGCCCGATGCGGGAAATCTGCACGTCGGGTTCGACGAGGGGAGAGTGGGTCGCACTACTGTGTTGCCCTCTCTCCTACTCTACCGGCTTACTTGCCTTCCTCTGCGCTCCCTGCGTTCTCTGCGGTTAAAGCCGTTTGGTTGTGGCGCGCCACGCTGCGGTAAAAGGTTTTGATTGTGGCTCGCCACGCTGTGTTCATCTGTGGTGATTTGGGTTTTCAGCGTCATCACCAGCCCCAAAAAGATCAAGATCAATAGATGGGTGGCTCACCCGGGGGGCGGGTTTTCCAGCGGCGGTGGACCCACAGCCACTGCTCGGGATAGCGGCTGGCATAGCTCTCAATTACCTTGGTGAATATAGCCGTGTTGGCGAGCACGTCAGCTTCATCGTTGCCGGTGCGTACCAGCTTCAACGCCGGATCAAAGCGAATCCTGTATTTACCAAGTTCGTTGTCCCAGACGGTAAATGCGGGCACTACCGCTGCGTCAACATGTACAGCCACCCTCGCCAGACCGATCGCGGTGCAGGCTGGCACGCCAAAGAAATCGACGAACGCCCCCTGGGGTGGAGTCATGTTGGTGTCCATGAGGATGCCGACGGTCTCACCGCGCCGCAGAGAGCTAAGCAAGCCCCGGGCGAAATCCCGCTTGGGAAAAGTGCTGTTGCCATGCAGCGTGCGGTAGTGGTCTACAAGATCGTTGATATAAAGATTATCCAGAGGACGAATGACAATATTGAGAGGATGACCCTGCAGTGAATGAAAAAATGATCCGATCTCCCAGCCGCCAAAATGCCCGGTAAGGAAGATCACTCCTTTGCCGCGCGCGTTGGCCTGGGCAAAGTTTTCGAAGCCGTCATAGACTGCCAGTCGCGAGATATTCTCTCTGGTGTATCGCGGGAAGCGGCAAAATTCGGCAAGCTGCCGTCCGAGATGGCGATAGAACTGCCGCAAAATTCGTTTTTTTTCTTTTTCGTTTTTTTGGGGAAATGCAATGCTCAGATTACGCAGGCCAACACGCCGCAGCCGCGCATGCAACAGATAGAACGCAAGACCGAGGGAAATACCGATGGCGCGCGCCAGTGACCGCGGAAGCACGCCAACAAACTTTGCCATCAGCCATACAGGCAGATATTCGAGCCGGTGTCGCATTTCAAATTGAAGTCTGGACGGTAACATTCGCGCAAAAATATTTCAAATTCGCATGTAACCCCGGCTCGCGGGCCGCACTCCTATCAGTAGAACAAGCGCATCTCGTGGTTTTACAATGGGTTGCTCGTATAGCGAGGAGAAAGAACATGAAAATTGTATGGGCATCTGCTGCTCTTATGGCTGTTTTGGTTGTGACCGGATGCAAGGTAGGCAAACCGGGAAAGGTTGAAAGCACGGTCATGGGCGAAATCAAGCGCAATGTGACCATTGGCGGCAAGGACTGGAAGAATCCAGTGGCAGACACACCGGAAGCGGTTAAAGAAGGTGCTGAACATTTCCAGCATCACTGCGAGATTTGCCATGGCCTGGATGGCCAGAATACCGGCGTGCCCTTTGCCGCCAAGATGTCTCCTCCGGTAGCGGATCTCTCTTCCAAGGATGTGCAGGAATATAAAGACGGACAACTGAAATGGATTATCGAAAATGGCATTGGCCCCTCGGGAATGCCGGGGTGGAAAGGAATTGTGGATGACGACGAGATGTGGAAGATAGTGCTGTACATGCGCCACCTGCCGGCCAAGGGAAGCCTGGGTGCGCCTGCGCTTTATAAAGAAGAAGCTGAAGAGCACGAGCATGCGGAGCATGAGCACAAGCACTGAAACATTCAGCCGGTAAGACCCTCGTTTTTTATTTACCGCAAAAGGGCGCGAAAGGACGCAAAGATAAGTAATTAGTACTTAGTTTTTAGTCCTTAGCCAAACCCAAAAAGAAATGGCGCACGATTGAGCGTGCGCCGTTTGCTTCTAAAGATACCTTGGCGTTCTTCGCCGGTAGGTACGCTACTGCTTTTTAGGCTCGGTGGCGGCTGACTCGCCGGCGGTGACTTTTTTCACTGCACTGACGAAAGGTTCGGCGCCCTGGGGTGTCTGGATTGCACCGGTCAGGATGGTCTTGAACGGAACCAGGCGTCCATAGAGTTCACGGGTAGCATCTTTGTCCTGGCTGATCACCGCACCATTCACGGTAAGTCCGGCAAACAGGCCACGGGCACGGGAGTAGGTGAGCACCTGGGCGCGCATCTTCCAGTCGGTATCGCCTTCCACATGGCGTCCAACGGGCCCGGCAGCGGCTGATGCATCCACGCCCAGCTTGAATTTGCTGGAGAGCAGGTTCTGCATGCCTTCATCGTTCATGATCACCATGATCAGATCCACGGCCTGGCCGCCAATCTGCAAGCCGAAGCTGCCACCCTTGATGCCGAAGGGTGCTGGAGCGGTCCAGCCGTCCGCAGTGCGGCAACTCGCTACACCCCGGCCATAGGCGCCGCCAAACCCAAGGCCGCCTTTCAGCATGGACGGTACCACGGCCACGCATTTGGCCGAGTTTAGAATTTCTTCCGGAATCCCTTTGTCAGGCGTGGCCATGATCTCATTCAGCACATTGGCTGCAGATTCCACCCGGTTAGCGGCGGTTTCCGCGAAGACCGGAGATAGACACAAGACATTAAACAGCAGAAAAATAGCAACTTTCTTCATGCACTTCTCCCCTCAGAGAATTAACGTGAGTTTCCGCAGTTCATTGGATGCAGAAATAAGCTTATGGCGAGAGTGGGATAAAAAACAATGAAGGGTTGGATTCGGCGACCCTCGTAACCGTTTCCAACCCCTGTCTCCCAGGTTCTGTGGTAGGTGAGAAGAGTATCCACCCGGAATAGCTTCCCTGCAAGTAACTTGGGTTCCGGGAGCTACTGGTTAAACAGGACATGTACCACGGGCCTTCTGCACGTCCAAGGGTACATGATGTTGTGTCATCCCCTTTAAAAGCAAAGGCCCGGCAGGAGCCGGGCCGGTTAAAAACCTTTTATTTTCTTATTTCGAGGACATCACCAGGGAGTGCGTAATGGCGTGTACGGAGAGGGCAATGCGGTTTTGAACGCCTACTTTACGCATTAATTTTGCGACATGGGCCTTCACCGTCCGCTCTTCGATTCCCAGCACCGAGCCGATCTCCTTGTTTGATCTTCCTACCACCAGCAGTTCGAGGACTTCTTTTTCACGGTCGGTAAAGGTGACCCGGCCGGCAGGGAAGATGCGTCCGGGAGAAGAGGTAACACGCTCGATGAAAATGGAAAGCACACGCCGGGGCGCCCATACCGAGCCCTGGTCGACAATCCGCATAGCCTGAATGAACTCAGCCGGTGAGGCTGCTTCGTCCACATAGCCCTTCGCTCCCGCCGCCAGTGCCTTCAGGATGGTTTCATCATCGGCGCCGCTGCCGGTCACGATGATGCGCAGGTCGGGACGCGCGGCCTTCAGTCCGGCCATCACGTCAAACAGATTCTGTCCTGCACGGCTGCCCAGCAGCACCAGATCAACATCGCGGCGCGGGCCCAGTTCTGCCAGCGTTGAAGAGATCAATTCAAGATCGGGCTCGGTATCAAACAATGATTTGAGACCGATAAACCTCAGCGGATCACTTTCCACGACGGCGATACGAATGGTAGCTTTCTTTGACATGGCGGGCTTCATCCAAACTCCTCCTGCGAGAATGTCCTCCTCACGCAGATTACAACAGATTCTTGGCAAAAATAATCACTACATCCGAAAGTATCATGAACTGTGGCCCATGCCCATTTGTTAAAGGGGTACATGTACCAGTCTACGGGCAGGAATTAAGGGTTTTTTCTGAGGTTTACCTGCGACTGGCTTCCAGGGACCCATGGTCCGGCCGAATCACAATACCGTCAGAGTGACCAAGAGAGTAACCCCGGCGATACCCCTCGCAGTAGCTGTCCTGCGCGGGTAAATCCTGCTCTTTTGCAGGATGGAACTGGCAGCCCACAAAGCGCAGATCGATCTTCTGTTCCAGGCTGCCCTCATGCTGGCCGCGAGTGAGGCCTTCATCATAGCCGGAGGAGAATCCTTCATCGAAATAAACATTGCGAGGATCTGCCGCTACGGGCATAGCGTTGAGTGAAGCTGCAATCATGCGCAGGGTATCGACTGCACGGAAGGTGTGACCTACATAACCATCGAGATAACCGGCTTTCAGGCCGTTCTGAAAGCCGGCGTCGAAAGATTTCTTGGGGCCGAAGTCGCCATCGTATCCGCGTTGCACATCATGGAACTGGGCCGGCCTGGTGCGCATTTGCCGCCCCATGTTGATGTCCATATTGCCGAGGTGATAGCCCGCTTCATATCCGTGCCGGTATCCGTGGGCAAAGGTGCAGCGCGCAAAAATCACGCTTGATCCGGCCTCATGAAAATGCGAGTCGCGGACATCAGTTTGCGCGCAAGCTGTGGTGATTACGAATGCCACACAGAGAAGACGGATAAGACCTTGCATACGGAGACCCCGAGCTATTTCGTTCCTGAATTGAGATGAAGCGCCGTTGTGCGGGGATGTAATCCCTGCCTAAGGTCTAATTACCAGAGGTTTAGGTCTTTCGTTCAATTCACGATTTTCGGCTTCAGCCCGATACTCTTCCTACCTTAACCCCAATCAAGAAGAGTTTACGGCCTTTCCGAAGCTGGACAAAATCTGGGGGAAACAGCGCGGAAAGGATAAAAGGCTCCGACTGATTAGCGAGCCCCCGGAAGCTAAACGGTTTCCGGGGGATTTCGTATTTGGCCGCGCGGGTTTAGGGCGGAAGCCATGAGATTCCTGTTCCGCAAGCTGCTGCTCGTCTGCCTCGCCACAGTCCTGTGTAATTCTGCGTTTTGCGCCCGGTTGCACAATCCTTACGACATTGAACTGCAAAAGCTGCAATCAAAGCTGCCGGAAGCAGACCCTCTGCACCAGCTTGCCTTTATGGAGCGGATTTTCGGGCTGCGGGAACTGGTGGATGAGCGCTCTGCCGTCACTCATGTTTTTGCGGGCTTAGCCGAAAATCCCAGAGTTTCTGATCTAGTCAGGACGGAAAGCAAGGCTTGCCTGAAACAGATTCAGACCGCAGAGCAACCACGCCGCTGGTACCAGCAGGAACAAACGCGTACACAGGTTCTGGTCCAGGCGCAGGCGGCAGCGTCTTCTGCCGATGGGCTGCAAGTCCTGAGCGAACTAGAGCACCTGGCCGGAGTTGCCGCTGCCCCCGACCACATGCAGCAGGCGGCCCTGCGCGAGCCAAGTCCGCGACGCTGGGAAGAGGCAGCCGAATATACCGTCGATCCTCTCAGGAAGTTTGCAGCATTTCAGGCTGGGCTGGCCCTCGATCCGGACAATGCCCAGCTCAATCTCCAGCTTGCCATTTACTACATTGGCCGGCAGCAGCTTGAGAAGGCGCAAAGCGTCTTGAGCAAGGCGCTTGGGGCTGCGCCCAATGACTTTGTACTATCGGTCAAGCTGGCAGAGCTGCACATGAATCTGGGTTTGCGCTCTGCGGCCCTGCATGAACTCGAGGAGCTGGAGCAGCGCTGGCCTTCGCCTTTATGGTTGAAGTCGCGCCTTGCCATTGATTACGAGCAGATTGGTTTGCTCGATGATGCTGCCCGCCTCGCCACCGCGATTCTTCAGGAGAAACCGGCCAGCTTTGAAGCCCTGGAACTGCTCACGCGTTTCCACCAACGCCGCCACATGGCACACGAACTGGCCGCCGATTATGCCCAGTTGCTCACGCTGCAGCCCGACGCTCCGGAATTGTGGTCGAAGCTGGCGCAGTTGCAGGAAAGCAGCGGCGATCTGGCTCAAGCCAAAAATTCTTTGCTCCGTCTGGCCGCTTTGGAACCGAAAAACGCCGAAGCGCACAAACGGCTGGGCGCGATTTACCAGCGGCTTGATCTCGCTCAGGATGCGCGGAAGGAAACTTCTCTGGCGGCCACGTTGCTGCACACGAGCACCGAAAAATCAGATCCTGATTCAAGGCTGCTGAGCGATCCCCACGCGCTGGCCGCTGAAGCGTTTCGCCATCCGCCGCAGGAAAGCGACCTGGTTCTGGCGGATACGCGTATCCAACAGCTTTATGAAACCGGTGTGAACCGGGTGCACGTGCAGCAGATTTTCTATGTAGGCTCGGAATCGGCGGCTGAAGCGCATCATGTTACGTCGATTCGTTACTCGCCCGGCTCTGAAGATGTGCAGGTGCATCATGCGCGCATCTGGAAGCGCGATGGAACCATGGTCGAGGCCCAGGAACTCGGCGAGACTCCCGTAGCTGACAACAACGTCTCCATGTATTACGACATGCGGGCGCGGCAGATTCGGTTTACGCGTCTGGAAAAAGGAGACGTGGCCGAGCTCGATTATTCGCTGGTCCCCACCAGTCCACACCCCCCTTATGCCGGATATTTTGGCGAACTGGTCACATTTGCCAGCCGTACCCCGGCACGCCTGAAACGGTATGCGCTGATTGTTCCAGCGGCGCAAAAGATTTTTGTTCATGGCGAAAAAGTGGACTTGGCAAACTCGACTGAGAAAGACGGCCTGCACACGATGTTGTGGGAGATGCATAACCTTCCGGCGCTTTCGCGCGAGCCTCGCAGTCCCGGCGTTACCGAGACTTCTCCTTACGTCCATGTTTCCACGTTTGCCGACTGGAACAAGCTTGGTGAGTGGTACGCCAAACTCATTGAGCCGCAGTTTGCGCTGGATCATGCCCTGCAAGAGGAACTCGCCCAGTTAGTAAAGGGCAAGCATTCGGAGCAGAAAAAAATCACCGCCATCCAGGAATTCGTGTTGCGCAGCACCCATTACGTGGCGCTGGAATTCGGAATTTACAGCTACAAGCCATATCCGGTGAGCCAGACCTATGCGCGCCGCTTCGGCGATTGCAAAGACAAGGCCAGCCTGATGATCGCCCTGCTCCGGGCCGCCGGTATCGAGGCCGAGATAGCCCTGCTGCGTACCCGGTCCATGGGAGACGTGGTGCCTGCGCCGGCGTCGGTTGCGCTGTTCGATCACGCCATTGTCTACATACCGAAATATGAGTTGTGGCTCGATGGCACCGCCGAGTACTCCGGACGCGAGTTGCCGCTTGAAGACCAAGGCGCTCTCGCTCTTACCGTAAGTCTCAACGGGCAGGCACAGCTTCAGCAGGTGCCCATGAGCACTGCACAGGAGAATTACAGCAAGCGCATCATCCACGCGGAACTGTCATCTCAGGGAATGATCCACTTCAGCGGGTACACATTCACCCGTGGCGAAGATGCTCCCCGGCTGCGCCGTGATCTTTCCGTGCAGGAGCAGCAGCTTGATCAGTTCCGGCAGCGCCTGGCGCAGGTATTCCCTGCCGTGGAGCTGGACAATGTGGACGTACACGGAGCAGAGAGCCTGGAGAGCGATGTAAGCGTGGATTTTCAGGGCGCATTGAATTCTTTTGCGCACAAGCAGGTGGTCACGCTCAGCTCTTCATGGATGGCCCGCGATTATCTTTCTGCGCTTGCGCCTGTGGGAAGTCGCACGCAGGACCTGGTGCTGCCCTCGGCCTGGATCACGGAGGAAGAGATTCATGTAGCGCTGCCGCGTGGGGCTGTGATTCAGCAACTGCCTAAAGATCAGGAGATCACCACCAGCTTTGGGTCAGTGAAGCTCCACTACACTCACTCGGGCCGGGAAATTCTGATCCATAGCCATCTGCAATTTGAAAAGACCAGAATCAATACGCAGGAATATCCGGCGTTCCGCCAGTTCTGCTCGCAACTGGAGCACACCTTCAGGAACGAAATTGTGGTGGGGCTGGCGCGATGAATGGTCTGCTCTATAAAAAAAGGCGGGCTTCAGCCCCTGCATGCAGATTGTTCCTGGCGCTCGCAATTACAATTTCCTTCTGCTCCCCGGTTCCTGCCGCCACCCGGAAACCCGAAGCGCGCGCCACGTTTGTTCCACATTTCCTGCAACTCGATATTGATCGTGCGAAGAAGGAAGCAGAAGCAACTCTGCTGCGGGATCCCCAGAATATTTCTGCGCTGTTTGTGCGCATGGAAATTGCCGAACTGCAGGCGCAGCCGGCAATGGTTCTCGATTCCGCGCTGCGTCTGTGCCGCACTTCTGCGCCGGGTGCCATTCAGGAGATCGCTTCCAGCAGAATTCTGCGCAATGCCGCCAACACCAGAATATTCAACAACCTTCTGTCTCGCATTCAACTTGTTAGCCGGCAGGAAAACGGCTGCGCGCTGAATTTGAAGCTGGCCCTGGCCGCTGCTGCCGCCGATGGGCTTGCCGATGTAAATCTCGATCAGGCAGCAATTTCAGCGGGCTTGCTCACTCGCTGGCATATTGCCGGGCCGTTTGGCCATTACAGCAACGCGGAATTCGATCAGGCGTGGCCACCGGAACTCAACCACTCAGGTCAAGGTGAGGAATTCTGGTTCCGTGATGGCATGATCAATCTGCCGGACTATCTCGCTGTTCCCGGCATTCTCTACGCCTCCGCTGAAGTGCAGGCTGCGCACTCACAAAGTTTTCTGCTCGATGTGCTCAGCTCCGGCACATACTCCATCTTTATCGATGGCAATCCGGTTTTCACACATGACGCCCGTTACGCGCTTGGGAGAGGAAGAGATCGCGCAGTTCTCTGCGTTGGAACGACACCTGACCTCTCTTTCCGGACGCATGGCCGAATATGTCAAGGCGCTGCTTTACTCCGATTCCGAAGGCCGTTCTTCTGAAGCAGAGACTGCATGGGAAGCACTCTCACCTCTGCCGCTGGCCCGTATCCGGCTAGTGCAGATCGCATTGAATCGGGACCAGTATGAGCAGCACAAACAGGAGATCACTGATCTTGCCGCAGCCTTGCCCGATGCAGAGGCGGTGGAGCAACTGGTGTTTGAAGTGCTGCACAGCGAAGAGTCGTTGCAGCGGCTGCTGGCGCTGCATCCCTCCTGCGCTTATTTCGGCGAAGCCATGGAGTTCTACGATTCCACAGGCAGGCAGGATGAAGCAGAGAAGATGGAATCGCGGCTGGCCGGTTGTGCTCCGGAATCTCTGGAGTATGTTCGCAAGCTCTCTACTGCCGGAGAGCATGCGCGCGCGGCGGAATCGTTGCTGAAGCTGCTTGACCATAATCCGCTGCACCGGATGGCCCGCCGCACGCTGGTTCAGGAACTGCTGCTCTCGGGGCGCGAACAGGAAGCCCAGCAGCAGGCACAAAAACTGCATGAGATCGCGCCCGGCTCCGTCGTTTTTGCGCGGCTGGCCAAGGCCCCTTATGAAGCGCTGGACAGCAGAAGCAACAGAGCCGCAGGCTTTACGGAGCAGAAGCAGTTTTACCTGCCTTACCGGCGTGACGGGCTGAAGATTATCCGCAATGCGGCAGAACGGCGATTTGCCGGGGGGCCTTCGGTCACGATCCTGTCCGATAAAGCGGTACAGCTTGCGCAGGATAGTTCGGTCTCCGTTTACATTCATCGGATCACCCGCGTTCTGAACAAAGACGGCATCACGCGCTTTGGCGAAGCCACTATTCCGCGCGCGGCAGATCTGCTGGAACTGCGCACCGTGAAAGCCAATGGCCAGATCATCGAGCCTGAACTGGCGCAGCAGAAACCGACGATCTCCATGCCCGCACTCGAACCCGGCGACAGTATTGAAGAAGAGTTTGTGATGCATTACGCCGGCTGGGACGAGGCCGCCGATGATACAGGCAAATTCGCCTTTGGATCATTCACGGCTCCTATTCTCTATGCGCGCTTTGTTGTGATTGCGCCGGATGGAGAGGCACTGCAAACTTTCCAGCCCAGGTCGCCGGCGGCGCATGTGGAACGTGCCGGGGGCAAGCACGTTTATTTGTGGGAGCAGGAGAACATCCTGCAGGCCGATGGTGAAAGCTCACTGCCCGCAGATGATTTGCTGCCGGCCGTTACAGTTGCTCCCCAAGAAAACACGCGCGCGCGGCTGCGCGACGAAGTCATGGAAAGCACTCGGGCGGGCTTGCGTGTCCTGGAAATTGCCAGAACGTTTGAGCAACCAGGAATCACCGAGCACGAGCAGGCTATTCGCCTTCACCGCTTTATCACAACGAAGATCAGCTCTTCGGCTGACTGGAATACCGCCACCGCCGAAGACACGCTGGTGAATTCTGAAGGCAGCCGCACGGTCACGCTGCTGGCGCTCAGCCGTACTCTCGGACTGAAAGCATCATTGCTGCTGGCGCGCCGGACCGGGCATGGATGTAGTGGATCTTCCGGCTTCAGTTGCTATACCGAGCCGCTGGTGCGCTTCTGGTTTCCCGATGGAAAGACCGTGGATGTGGATGCGGAATCCAGCGGGCTGCCATTTGGGTCCCTCGCTGCGACCTTCGACCGCAAAGACGCGCTGCTTGTTCCCTTGACCGCCGAAGATGAAGGCAGGCAACTGCATGCTTCCTTGACTGGCGACGCCGCAGGTGAAAAGAGCCTGGCTGAAGGTGACCTGGTTCTGGAAAGCAATGGCAACCTTGCCGTGCAGCTTCATGTTCGCCTGGGTATTACCCGCTCGCAACAGGTGAGGGCCATTCTGCGTAATGCCAATCGACGCGAGCGCCAGGCATTCTTTGAACAGCTTGCCATGCGCATCTTTCCGGGAGCGTGGAATGTGAGCGGATCGTCGGCGCATGAAGACGACTCGGGGCAGCCCCTGGAGATCAATGTGGAGTGCTCCGTGAGCCAGCTTCTGGATGTGCAGAACGGCGCCGCCGAACTCGACCAGCTTGTGCCTGCTCTGGGACTGCGCGGGATTTACGCAAAAAGCGCCACGCGCAAATTCCCGCTGCTGATTGATTCTGTTTTTTTCGAAAGCACCGTTTTCCATTTGCATCTGCCGGCTGAGCTTCAGGTGCGTTCGCTGCCTTCAGAGTTCACGGCGCGCAACGAGTTTGGAGAATATTCGGTTCGCTTCTCGACAACGGCGCAGCAGATCAACATCGAGCGCGATTTTCGCATTCCGGTACAGGTCATCGCGCCGGAAAAATACGAGGCATTTGCCAGCTTCGCCCGCCAAATCGACGATGCCGAGCGGCGGCGCATCTCGCTCGTCACCACCAGGACTGCCTTCTAACCAAAAGAATTTGCTTTACCGCAGAGGGCGCAGAGACCGCAGAGAAATGGGTAATGAGTAGTTTGGTCATTGGGTGAATGAAAGCCCGCCTCTTACTCTTCATTTACTCATTTACCAAATTACTCATTTACCAATTTTTACCTCATTTACTCCTTTACCAATTCTTTACATCCTTTTTGCCCAAGGTTTACTCCCATCCGCTCTTAATCATGTTTAGATACCAGCATGCAGTAAAGGAGTTGGAGTTTAAAACCCAACTCTCCACGGCGCTGGAGAAAATCCATCACCAGCAGGTATTCCGGCCTTAATCAGGTATAGGGTTTCAGCAGAGCGTTAACGGTAGCACGTATTCATAAATATGATTTCCAGCTCTCAATACATAATCGACGAAATTGCTATCCGGCAGATCAAACTTTATCGCGCAACAGTCCTTCTCTATACCGTGCAGGGCTGAGTGCTAATGGCTGACTGCTGAATGCTTCTTTAAACCAAGGAGGGAAACATGACCCGAAATCAAACCAAAATCCTCGCGCTGCTGGCCTCAGTGTTGGCTACTCTGACACTATGGGCACAGTCTCCGCAGCAGGATCCGCCTGATCCTGCCATGCATGTGCAGCATCAGGTTGATCATCTGACCAAAGCTCTGGGGCTGACTGCCGCCCAGCAGCAAAGCGCAACAACGATCTTCACCACCGCGGCCAATAGCTCCAGGAGCATCCATGACAGCCTCAAGGATGCACACCAGAAGCTGGAAACCGCCATTCACAACAATGACACCGCAACCATTGACAGCCTCTCGACTACCATCGGCAACCTGACCGCGCAGATGGTCGCCACGGAAGCCAAGGCTCATGCGGCATTCTTCCAGACTCTCACACCCGATCAGCAGACGAAGGCGCAGCAGATGCACCATGACGCTATGGGCCCGATGGGTGGCCACATGGGTATGGGCATGCATCACGGCCCCCCTTCACAGTAGGCCGCGATGCTTTGACGGACAGGCAGTCCTCTGGCTGCCTGTCTGTTTTGATCAGAGAGAACTCCTTAATAGAGCCCAGCCGCCCCCGGCTGCGCGGGAAAATCTTGAGAGACACCACGCTAAGGGTTCTGATTCAGCCGTACAATTTACAATTAATGAAGAGCAGGCTCGACCGCAGCAAGGCGCAACCCGGCATTGCGAATAAGCTAAAGCTCTGGCAACAAACTGTGTGAGGTTTGTCTCTAAACCTGAGTTAGCCTGTATTGTGGAGAATTGAGGAGGCAGAAAAGCATGGATTGGAAAAAAGCGCTTATCTATGGTTCATTTGCGGCAGGTGCAGTGTTGTTTCTGACCGGACGGCGGCCTGCCGGGCTGGCAGTTGCCGGCATTGGGCTGGCGACCTTTGCTTCTGAGAACCCGGAAAAATTCGAAGAACTCTGGCGGCGCATGCCCGAATATATCGATAAGGGCAGCAAGTTTGTGGATATGGCGGCTACGTTCCTGGAGAGGCTGGGCCAGCAGCAACAGGGCGGCGGATACCGCAATATGCCCGTAGCTGGCGGAACCCGGTACTAAGAAAAGAATGGGTAAATGGGTATTTGGCAAATGAGTAAATTCGTGACCTGCAGCTCATTTATTTACCCATTTACTAAATTACCCATTTACCCCAATTCTGTTCACTCGATTCCCAGCTTCTGGCGGGCGGCGGCGCTGAGGCGCTCCGGACTCCACGGCGGAGTCCACACTACATTTACATTCACCGACTTCACTCCGGGAAGGGCTTGCACTTTGCGGCGCACGTCCTCACTGATGCCTACATGGGACGGACACCCCGGCGAGGTCATGGTCATCTCAATCTCTACATCCTGCGGATCGGGGCTGGTGTCCGGAGGGTTCAATCGCACGTCATAAATCAGTCCGAGGTCTACAATGTTGACGGGAATCTCAGGGTCATAGCACTCGGTCAATGCATTCATTACTTCGTCTCTGGTCGGCATGTCCTCTAGTTTATCAATTTGCAGGGGAGTACGGGATGCCGACAAAAATAGTAGTACGATATTTGCGCAGGGAGGCTCATCATGAAATTTGCCCGCAATTTACTCTTCATCGCACTCGTTTCTCTTTCTTCTCTGTTGCTCGCGCAGAACCAGCAGCCATCGGGGGACTGGGCGGCCGTTGAGAAAGCGCTGGGGCGTTCCGGACAGGCGCAGCCGGATGGAGCCATGAAATTTAGCATGCCCCGGAAAGACCTGAAGGTCACGGTCGACGGCCTGGAGGTGAAACCCGGTCTGGCTCTGGGCTCATGGGTGGCGTTCTCCAAGCCTCAAGGCGATGCCATGCTGATGGGTGATCTGGTGTTGACGGAAGATGAAGTGGGACCGGTGATGGCCAAGCTGGAAAGCAGCGGTGTTCAGATCACGGCACTGCACAATCACGTGCTGCACGAATCTCCGCGAGTCATGTACATGCACATCGGCGCGCATGGCGACCCGGCGAAGCTGGCAGGTGCTGTGCATGATGCCGTGGCACTGACCAAAACTCCCGGCCCTGATTCCGGTCCCGCGCCCGCAGCGCAGCAGGACATTGGTATTAATACCAATCAGATCGAAGAGGCGCTTGGTCACAAAGGCAAAGTGAACGGCGGTATCTTTCAGGTAGGTGTACCGCGTGCTGAGCAGATCACCCATGGAGGAATGGTGGTTCCGCCGTCGATGGGATTGGCCACGGCACTCAATTTTCAGCCCACAGGAAATGGCAAAGCCGCAATCACCGGCGATTTTGTCCTGCTGGGCAAAGAAGTGAATCCTGTAATTCAGGCGCTGAGAAGCAATGGCATCCAGGTCACTGCGCTGCATACCCACATGCTTGACGAGCAGCCCCGGATCTTTTTTGTGCATTTCTGGGCGAATGACGATGCAGTAAAACTCGCCAAGGGACTGCGCGCAGCACTGGACCAGACGAATTCGAAGAAGTAAATGGAATCATCAGAGTTTTTGTCCAGTTGCAACCTGGCCAGGTAGAAGAAAGGTTTTGGGATATTTACCCTCTCCGCAAAGCTTGAATGAACCAAAATCTTTGTACCATGGACCCTCTGGTACTTCGGGTCTCGACTCTATCCAGATGCGCAGCTTATTCAGATCACCTATCCCGATCTTGCGGTCGTGCATACGTTCAACCAAATGATCACGAACAGCGGCAGGAAGATGTGACCACGTTTCGATCTGTGGCATTATTCACCGAAAACGAAATGCCCTAACTCATCGCCTAACTTCTTCACTTCATCAGGATTTTTGGAATTGCGGAAGCGCTCTGCCAGTTCAAAAAAAGCTCTCTCCTTCTGGTCGCGAGCTTCTAGTCCGAGTTCGAGTAGTTCCACTAAGACACGATTGCCGCTAAGTCGGCGGTTCTTTGCGATAGCTTCCACCTGTTTATCCAATTGTTGAGGCAGTGTGACGCTACGCCGAACCAGTTTTCTCTGAGCCATAAGCCAATGGTACACCAGAATGGTGCATATTGGTGATAGCTGGTACAGAGAACGCCGGAAGCCAACAGCCAAGAGCCAACAGTCCCTTTTCAAAATCCTGGCGGCCTCTCGTCCGCAACGTTGAATGCGCGTTCCAGAGCCAGACCCGCGCGGCCCAGTGTGCCTTCATCGAATAGTCGCCCAATCAATGTGATTCCATGCGGCACCCGGCGCGGCGGTGAAAACTTGGGCAATGGATTGTTTGGATCGGGCGCCCAGTCGCTGCGCGCTTCCGATACATGGACGAACCCCGCGCGGAAGGTGAGCGAAGGATGTCCGGTGAAGTTGGTGATGGTGAGCATCTCATCGCGCAGGGAAGGCACCAGCAGCAGGTCTACCTGAGAGAAGACGCGGGCCATCTCCAGCGCTACTTTTCTGCGGAAGCGATCGTTCTGCACGAAGTCTACGGCAGAAAGAAAACGCGATTGGCGGAAGGTGTTCGGCCACGCATCCGGTACTTGCGCCTTGAGTTGATCCACTTGCCGGCTGAGTGTAAGTTCTTCGAAACTGGCTGCTGCTTCGGCAAACAGAATGAGGTCGAGGGAATCATAGGGCCAGTCAGGAATGGAGACCGCAACTGGAACCATGCCGACCTTCTTCACTGTCTCCAGCGCAGCGCGATCCACGTCAGTGGCCGGGTTCTTCTTCATCCATTCAGGGAAGTAGCCAACGCGCAGGCCCTGCACGGGAGCATTCACGTTGTAATCCAGCTTGCTCGGGACACTGGAAAGATCGCCTGGATCAGTACCGGAGATGGCATGGAGAACCAGGAGCGCATCTTCGACATGGCGCGTCATAGGCCCGAGTTTGTCCAGAGACCAGCAGAGAGTCATCGCGCCCGTGCGTGGCACCCGGCCATAGGTAGGCCTCAGCCCCGTGATGCCGCAGCGCATCGAAGGCGACACGATGCTGCCCCCGGTTTCGCTGCCGATAGAGAATCCCACAAGCCCGGCGGCCGTTGCTGCTCCCGGACCAGCGCTTGAACCAGAAGCCCCTTCTTCCAGCAGCCAGGGATTCACCGTCTGCCCACCAAACCAGATGTCATTGAGTGCGAGAGCGCCCAGGCTCAGCTTGGCCACCAGCACGGCGCCGGCATCGTGCAGATGCTTGACCACCGCTGCATCGGCCGAGGGTACCCGATTGCGAAAAGGTTCCGCTCCATAGGTGGTGGGAATGCCTGCGGTATCCAGCAGGTCTTTGCCGCCCCAGGGGATACCGTGCAGTGGACCGCGATATTTACCGGCGGCGAGCTCCTGGTCAGCTTTGCGGGACTGCTGCAGAGCCATATCTTTTGTAAGAGTGATGACGCAGCGCAACTTCGGATCAAAATGCTGCAAACGATCAAGGTAGATTTGCGTCAGGCGTTCAGATTTGAGCTGGCGGGTTTCGATCCAGCGTGAGAGACGCGTTACCGGAGCATAGGCAATGTCTTCGTCCTTCGCAGGCAGCGGTCCCGGATCGGCTTTGCTCCAGACGAACTGATCTTTTTGCGGAGCAGGTTTCTCGCCGGGCAGGATCGGGTCCCAGCGCGAATAGGGAGCCAGCGTTGGTTCCAACTCTACCTTGCGCGGCCCGGAGCGCAACTCATAGATCGGGGCCATAGCGCTGCGCCAGTTGCTGGCGGCCTGTGCGCGCTCTGCAGCAGTCATCTCCACGCGCACCAGCTTTTCTGCTTCAGCGAAGGTGGCCGGTGAGACCTCCGGGCCGACGGGAGGCGCAGTGCCGAAAGCGGGTGGAGCACCGGGTGTGTCCTGCAATGGTTGAGCTTCACTTCTTGATGCCATCATTGCCGCGAGAGTACTGAGCGTGGCCTGGGTGAGAAACTGCCTGCGGGTTTTCGACATTATTTTCTCCGTCGAGAATTATAACTTTCCGGATTAACCGCAAAGGCCGCTAAGGACACAAAGGCATCTTGGAGCCGCAGAGGGCGCAGAGAACCCAGAGAAAGAAAGGGAACTCTTATGTATTGTTCGGTGTCTTATCTGAACAGCCTGAGAATTCGTGTCTTCAAGATATTTCCTTGGCTGCTGCTGTAGTGTGCCTTCAATTGCAGGGCAATACCCGCTTTGGCTAATTACTAAAGACTGAGTATTAACCATTTTTTCCCTGCAACTTCCCTCGCCCTGCACGTTCAGAGTACATGAGGCAAGTTATAAAGAGACTTTTACTGCTGGCGATGATTTCCTGTCTGGCTGGATGCACCGCCAAACCCGATAACAACAACATTCAGTCCAAGAGCGCGGACAACGTCCAAAACAGCACTCAAAACAATACTGCGAATACTCACGCTCCCATGTCCAGGAAGACCATGACGGCGTTCCGATCGGAGCAGGAACTGGCGAGCTATTTCCGGGAACTGGCGGAGAAGCAACAGCGTGGGCTGCGCAAAGCGGAAGCCTATTCCTACAACGGAGCAGCCCAGCCCGCTCCGGCAGCGCCGGCAAGCAAGATGGCAGATGCTGCAGGGGCATCCGAATCTGTCACCAACGTACAACATGCCGGAGTTGATGAAGGCGGAATCGTCAAACTACATGGCAACCAACTGGTTGTGTTGCGGCGAGGCCGATTGTTCACAGTTTCCATTGCCGATGGCGCGCTTACTCCGATCTCCAGCGTGGACGCTTTCGGTCCCGACATCGATCCCAGCGGCACCTGGTATGACGAGATGCTGGTCTCCGACGATACGGTGGCCGTGATTGGCTACAGCTACCAGCGCGGCGGTACCGAGGTTGGGCTCTTCGGAATCGATGCGGCGGGCAAGCTCAACTATCGCTCGACCTATCATCTCCGCTCCAATGATTACTATTCATCGCGCAACTATGCCAGCCGTCTTATCGGCACCAAGCTCATCTTCTACTCGCCTCTCTATATTTATCCCGGCGCCCAGGATCCGTTCCAGAGCTTTCCTGCAGTGCGCAAATGGCATAAGGGTGCGACTCCGGGTGAGTTCCATCGCATTGGAGCTGCTACTGATGTTTACCGCCCTGCATACCCGCTGAATCCGTCTTACGGCACCGCGCTGCACACCGTCACTGTATGCGATCTGGCGCGTGGCGATTTTGATTGCAAGGCAACCGCGGTGCTTGGACCGCCAGGACGCGTCTTCTATGTTTCGCCGGAATCGGTCTATGTGTGGATGAACGAGTGGATACAGACTGGCACGCAATGGAAGACGCAATCGTTGTTGTACCGCATGCCGCTCGATGGTTCTGCCCCTACCGCGCTGGGCGTCTCCGGCAGCCCGGTAGACCAGTTCTCGTTTCTTGAAAGTGAGGACGGACATCTGAACGTGCTGGTCCGGTCGGAGGCGCGCGGTGACGGCATGTGGGGAGCAGAAGTGGCGCAGGGTGATGTCGCCCTGATGCGGGTGGCGCTGAATAGCTTCTCGGATGGAAGCGCAAATGTACCTGCAGGCAACTATCACAAGCTTCCTCATCCCGAAGGGAACAGTTACACCTTCCAGAACCGTTTTGTAGGCGATTATCTTCTGTATGGCACGGGCAGCGGCTGGGGCTATCCGCAGAATAAAAATTACTCCAATCTGTATGCGGTGCGCTGGGCACAGGGATCTGCATATGCGCTTCCGCTCACTCATGGAGTGGATCGCATTGAGCAGATGGGGCTGGATGCGGTTGTTGTCGGCACCGACGGTAAGGACCTGCATTTCAGCGCAGTGCGGCTTGGCAATTCGGCTGAGGTGGTGGATGAGTACATCCGCAAGGGTGCGTCACAGGGTGAGCTGCGCAGCCAGGGCTTCTTCTATAAGCCTGATTCGCGGGACAGCGGCATGCTCGGCTTGCCGGTCAGTCTGCCCGGACGCCCCGGCTATGAACATTTGTTTCAGAACTCCGCAGCCATCCTCTTTCTGAAAAACAGCTCACTGCATTTTGAGGAAGTGGGCGAACTCGCCTCCCAGCCCGAACGCAGCAAAGACGACGGATGCCGCGCCTCCTGTGTGGACTGGTACGGGAACGCCCGGCCGCTCTTTGTGCGCGGACGCATCATTGCGCTGCTCGGCTATGAACTGGTGGAAGGCACACTCAAAAATGGACAGATGCACGAGTTGCGCCGCGTCAGCTACGCTCCGCAGAGCCTGACTGCGTCGCAGTAAGACTACTCTGCGACACATGCGGCAACTGATTGCCGCATGTGTCGGTGGATTACGATCGAGTGCCGGACATAACTTGCTCAGCTTTCAAGCTGCGCGTCCATGGTGATTTTGGCGTTGAACAATCTTGAGACCGGACAGCCCTGTTTTGCATTGGCTGCAGCTTCGTCAAACTTGCTCTTATCTGCTCCAGGAATTCTGGCTTTCACTTGAAGGTGGACGGCGGTGATGGTGAATCCCGCATCGGTTTTTTCCAGGGTCACCGTTGCTGTCGTGTCCAGCGCCTGTGCGGTCATGCCTGCGTTGCCAAGCTGCGCGGAAAGCGCCATAGTGAAGCAGCCGGCGTGGGCGGCGGCCAGCAACTCTTCCGGGTTCGTCCCCGGTTGTGATTCAAAACGTGTGTGGAAGGAATAGGGTGTCTCTTTCAGGACACCGCTGGGCGCAGTAAGAGTTCCTTTGCCGTCTTTAAGTCCGCCGGTCCAATGAGCGCTTGCATTACGTTGCATTCAGATGTGCCTCCAATAAACAGAATAAATTATCAGAGGATATCCGAATTCCGCTATGGAGGCCATAGACTTTGGTGTGGCTGATGGCTGGCCGGTGAATCGGAAGGGCAACTCTCACGTAAGTTCCTGCATCTCTAGCTATACACTGCCACCTCGTCTAAAGCGCGCCATCTTTGTCCTTAAAAACTCCCCATGAGGGCAAGAGGTGGCCATGGAACTTAGCAACGGGTCTGGTCAATCATCGTCCCCAATTCTGATCCTGAATGCATGTCCCGATGTGCAGCTTCGCGGCGTGCGGGCAAAAATCCTGAATGATGCCGGGTATTACACTTCTTCAGCCAGTACCCCGGACGAGGCATCCCGGCTGTCTGCACGAATGAATTGTGCCCTGGCAGTGGTCTGCTATTCGTTCTCCGAACGAGAACAGCAGACTATTCATGACCGATTGCAGGAACAGAGTCCCGCAACCCGCTTCATATTGCTGGATCATGTAGCTGACGAGGATCCAAAAGGTTTTCTGGTAAAGATTAGAAAGGCGCTCTACAAGCTTGAGATCGTGAAGCCGGAAAGAAGGGCTTAGAGCCGTTGTTTTCGCTGGGATAAGCTTTGCGCACGCATGCTACTATGAGCCATGCCGTTCGATACCAGTCCTGAAGCCGAAGCCGTACAACTGCGAGTATTGAAATCTCTATCGGACGAGCAGCGGTTTTTAATCGCGTGGAATATGAGCATGTTTGCGCGAGAGCTGACTAAAGCTGGGATTCGGGAGCAACACCCGGATTGGTCTGAGAGACAGGTGATTCGGGAAGTCCTTCGCCGTGCATTTTTTCCGAAACCCCTTCCAGCCTGGGTGCCATGACTGAGATTCAGACGCTTCAGGAGAATCGCAACGGCAAATTCGCGATGTAGCCCAAGTGCTGGAATTCCAGTCCGATGCCCTTGACCGCGCCTACCTGGAGCGGTGGATCACCGAACTGGATCTTATCGATCAATGGGCTGCCGCGAAGCAGGAAAGCGGCTTTCAAAAATAAATACTCGGATTTAGTTCATAGGTAGAGGCGCTGTGTTTGCAGCGCCTCTGCCTCTTCTTAGACGAATACCTCTCCCGGCAACGCCTGCAAGGTGCGGCTGGCCAGGGAATTCTTGATAGCCCGTTTTGGGCTGGATGCTGCACCAGCATTGATCTGCTTGCGCACCATCTGCAGCTTGAGCGTGCGTTCGATGCGGCGCAACTCGATGATCTCGCCTCCTGCTACCAGCGTTGAAGCGCGGCCCAGCAGGCCTGCGCGGCCTGTGCGGCCTACGCGGTGGATGAAATCTTCCGCGAGATCGGGCAGGTCGTAATTGATTACATGCGCCACGTTATCAATGTGAATTCCGCGGGCCGCAATATCGGTGGCCACCAGAACGTTGAAGCGGCCTTCTTCAAAGCCATTCAATGCGCCGGTGCGTTGTGACTGGGTGCGGTCGCCGTGGATCATGGCCGCGGAGAATCCGTCCCGCGCCAGGTCTTTGGCCAGCCGTTCTGTGCCGCGCTTGGTGCGGGCAAAGATCAGGCTGCGTCCTTTTTCTTCATAGAGAAGCTGGCGAAGCACGTCCTGCTTTTCGCGTGCGGCAACTTCAAAGGCGTGCAGTTCCACGTTCTCTGCCGGTTTCAGGATAGACCCGAGGGCCACCCGCACCGGGTTCTGCATATAGTCATGCACGAGGCCGGCGACGGACGCTTCCAGCGTTGCTGAGAAGCACAGCGTCTGGCGCTGCTTCGGCAGCAAACCAACGATGCGCCGGATCGCCGGAAGGAATCCCATGTCCAGCATGCGGTCAGATTCGTCGAGCACCAGGATCTTGACGTTGCGAAGATCAGCCAGCCTGCGGTCGAGGAAATCCTCGAGCCGTCCGGGAGTGGCAACCACCAGGCGCGCTCCGGCACGGAGTGCCGCAAGCTGCTTTCTTTCCGGCAGTCCGCCAATGACCAGGGCCGCAGGTGGAAGGGTCTTGCCGCGCAGTTGCTGGTATTGATCCAGCACCTGCATCGCGAGTTCACGCGTGGGCACCAGCACCAGTACTTCAATGTTTTTGGACTGGCTCTTCAACAGGAGTTCCATGGCCGGGATCAGGAATGCCAGCGTCTTGCCGGTGCCGGTCTGGGCCGTGGCCAGTACGTCTTTGCCTTCAAGAGCATGGGGGATGGCTTGCGCCTGGACAGGTGTAGGTATGGTGAATTGAGCGTGGGCCAGCCTCTGCTGTAAGCCAGCAGAAATTGGCAATTCTGAAAATTGTTTCATTTTTTAAGTAATGTTCTTTTCTATGGAGGGGTGCCTCTGCGGGTACACGTGTGCCCCGAGCAATATACCGCTCTCAAAAATTTCGCTGAGAATAACGGAGAGCAAGAAAGGCGGAAGGAGCTTACCAGATCAATGATTCAGACCGGGCCCGCATCGCGAGCGAACCGTATGCAATAGCGCAACTTCAGTATACCACAGCCATGCCTGCCGGGCGCAATGCCGTAAAATGGCGGATCGCAGGGACTGGAAAGAACACGTTTTTTCCGATTAGAGCTGTGATATGCTTATGTTAGCGTTAGAGTTGAATTGTTGATCTTCTGCACGACCTGCTGAACCTCTGCTATTCATCCTTGAGCGTAAAAATCATTAAATTTAGGACAATAAACACAATGGAACAAGGAACAGTAAAGTGGTTCAACGCCGCCAAAGGCTTTGGTTTTATCGCGCGGCAGAACGGCGAAGACGTCTTCGTGCATTTCTCGGCAATCGCCTCTGATGGCTACCGCAGCCTCCAGGAAGGCCAGGCAGTGGAATTCACCGTGACGAAGGGCAAAAAAGGATGGCAGGCAGAGAACGTTCGCGCTCTCTAAGGCCAGCGAATTTCTAAAAGGCGGCATCTTGCCGCCTTTTTGTTTTATAGTGCTATGCCGTAGCTTCCATACGGAGTTGCACGGTGATTGATCACAAGCACATCGGGCGCGTCCTGCCCTCGTATGAAGTGGAAGTGGAGAAAGGGCGTCTGCGCTTTTTTGCCAAGGCCATTGGCGAAACCAATCCTATCTTTATCGACGAACAGGCGGCCCGGGCTGCCGGTCATCCTTCTTTGCCCATTCCACCAACATTTCTCTTTACGCTGGAGCGCGAACACTCCCATCGCTTTGATTACCTGCAGATGCTGGGAGCGGATTTGCACCAGGTTCTGCATGGAGAGCAGTCTTTTGTTTATCACAAGGTGATTCACGCCGGGGACACAGTCATCTTCGAGCCGCGCATTGCCGATATCTATGACAAAAAAGGCGGCGCGCTGGAGTTCATTGCCCTGGAGACTGTTGTGAAAGATAAACAGGGTGCGCCGGTAGCCGAGCTGCGCAGCCTGATTGTGCTGCGCCATGGGGAAGGGAGCCGGAATGCCTGATCTGAAGCTTGGCAGTCTGCAGGTTGGAGATGAGATTCCATCTTTGACCACTGATCCTATCAAGCGCGTCACCCTGGCACTGTTTGCCGGAGCCTCCGGTGATCACAATCCTATTCACGTGGACGTCGATTTTGCGCGCGAGGCCGGACTGGACGATGTTTTTGCGCACGGCATGCTCTCGATGGCCTATGCAGGACGGCTGCTGACCAACTGCGTCCCTCCGGAGGCGCTGCGCAGCTTTCAAGTGCGCTTCGTGGCCATCACGCACATTCATGACCGCCTCACCTGCACCGGCACAATTACGGAGCAGTTTGAGCAGAACGGTGAAAAGCTCCTGCGCCTGCGTGTAGCTGCCGCTGACCAGAATGGAGAGGTGAAGATCAAGGGGGAAGCGGTCATCGCGGTTCCATAGCAAAAGAGTTACCCGCGCAGCCGAGGGCGGCTGCGATCCATACGACTCTGGCTTGAAAATAAAAGCCGCCGGGTTTTCCAGCGGCTTTCCATCCAAAAACAAACTGTTACTTCGGCGGCGATTGTCCGCCCGGAGGCATTGTTGTTCCCGAAGTTGGGGCTGCCACAGTGCCGGAGGGCGTTGTGGTTCGTCCCGGTGTTGTCGCTGTTGTTCCGGTGGTGGTTGCGCCCGAGACCCCGCCGGTTGTGCTTGTGCCGCTGCTGGTGGTACCGGAGTTCGGTGCAATGTTTTCACCAATCGCGCTGCCGCTGACCACGAGTTCTACGCGGCGGTTGAGCTGGCGTCCGGAAGCAGTGCTGTTGGGGGCGACAGGATCAGCTTCGCCGAATCCACGTGAGCTTACATTGGGCGAGGGAACACCCTGGCTGATCAGGAACTCGCGCACGGTGGCCGCACGCTTGTCCGAAAGCTTCTGGTTGAACTCAGGCGTACCAGTGCTGTCGGTGTAGCCATCTACCTCCAGCCGCAGGTCAGGGTAAGCCATGATAATGCCTGCCACACGGGCAAGCCGCAGCTTGGCAACTTCCTTGAGCGTGGCCTGGCCCGTAGCGAACAACACATCAGAGACATTTACGATCAAGCCTTTGGCGGTGTCTTTGGTCTGGAGCACCTGGTTGAGTTGGGCCAATAGTCTGCGCCGCTGCTCTTCCGCCTGCTGCTGCGCCTGCAACTTTGCCTGCTCGGCCTGTTGTGCCTGCAGACGCGCCGCTTCCGCCTGCTGCGTCAGAGCCTGCTGTTGCTGCATGGATGCCTGGCGCGCCGCTTCAGCCTCCTGGAGCTGCTGCTGCGCCGCTGAGCGTGCCTGCTCCGCCTGAAGTCTGGCCTGCTCTGCTGCCTGGCGTTCCTGCTCAGCCAGGGCGCGCTGGTCAGCTTCATGCTGGGCATCGATCCGCGCCTGGGCGGCCCGCGCGGCTTCCTGCTCGGCCTGGGTCTGCGCCTGTTCGATACGCTTGCGGTTACGCTCGCGCTCCGCAGCCACCTGCTCCTGCTGCTTCTTTTCCAGAGTGATCAGCCGGGCATCTTCAGCCGCCTGGGTAGAGGCGCGAGCCACGGTCCCAATGGGCACCTGGCTCTGCTTGCGGCGGATGTAATCCTGCGCCTGGGCCAGATAGTCCTTGGCTTTCTGCAGCGTGTCACCGGCATATGAATCAGCGCCCGATGCCCGGGCGATGGCAATGGCGTTCTCGGCTTCCAGCACCTGCAGCGGCGTGTTCTTTGAAGTTTCAAGGCTGGTGGCCGGCAAGTCCGTTGGGCTGATGTTTACTGTGTACTGTCCTTTTTGCAGCGACTCATAACGGGCAGTGATGGGATGAACGCCTCCGGCGGTATCCGCGCGGACAATATTCTCGGCAACCGTGAGTTCGCCCGGACGTGTGACCGCGAAGTAGGGTTCAGCGGTGAGAATCATGGCGAACTCCTGCAAGCCAGTGGTGACCTGCACGTAAGCATCGCCATTGTCATTGGGAATCACCTCTCCCAGATTTGCAGGACGGCCTTCGGTGGTGATGGCCCAGAGAACATAGGTCAGGTATTCAGGGCCAAAGAAACGCGCCGGCTGCAAATGATGGAAGCTGGTGTCGATCGCCAGGCGTCCGGTGTGGCCGGTCACTTTAGCGCGGCCTTCCACCTTGGGCATTAACGACGTGCCCTTGAAATCCACCTGGGTTGTGCCGCCACGATCGCGGTAGTCCACCGCCTCCGTGCTGCGTTGCACGACTTTCAAACGAAAGACAAATGGCTGGCCGTTTTCATCGGTCTGCGGATTGTCAGTGGGATTCGTGGTCTGGGTGGTGCTGGGCGGGTTCTGCGTTGCGGCGTCACTGGGGTTCTGGCCTGTGCTCGTGCCAGGAGCGTTGGCTTGCGCCGGGGTGGTTCCGGCCGTGCCCTGAGCGGAGTTCTGGTCATTATTGGCGCCGGTCGTGGAGCCTGAACCACCGGTTTGCGCAACGAGTGGCAGTGAACACGCAAGTGCAAGTGCGAACAGTTGCAGGAATCTGTTTTTCATAGATTGTCCCCGAATCGTACAAGTGCCAAGAGGTTGGGCCGAGATTCTGATATCTCTGATATAGATGATGCCTGTACATTACAGCGGGATTGCCTGATACTGCCCTCCAAATCTATAAGTCCTGAGGATAGAATGCAATAAGGCGCACATGCTGGTGCAATCTCATCAAGACAGGCATTCTGATCGTACTCTGGCGCTGGCCGGCCTGCTTTTTGGGCTTGTTCTGCTGGTGTTCTGGCTGGTGGCGCAACACTTTTCTGTCGAGGCGCACATCGGCGGACACATGCCAAGCGCCTTCCTCAGCTTTGCCCTGCTGCTCGCGCCTTACTGGTTTTTTGGATTCGGCGCAGCCGGTCTGCTGCAACAAAAGCTGAGCCATCCCGCAGCCCGCGTGCTGGCTCCCGGCCTGCTGGTGCTTCCATACCTGTTGTTTTCCATTCCTCGCGGAGAGTTTGAGTGGAGTTATGCGGCCATCTTCTTTGCCATTCCTGTGGGTCTGGCCGCACTCTTTGAGTTTGCTCCTCCGGGAACACAGAAGCTCTGCTGGCAGGATGTGCTGGCGCTGGCGATCATTGGCGTCCCGGTGGAGTTTCGCCTGCTGGCCGGATCATTTCCGCATCCCGGCCTGAGCGCCCTGCCCAAGTTTCTGCTGCTGGATGCGGCGCTGTATTCGTTCCTGGTGGTGCGCCGCCTGGAAGGCGTTGGCTACGACTTCCGGGCCAGAGCGCAGGATGTGCTGATCGGCCTGCGCGAATGGGCCTTCTTTGCCCCCATTGCCATTGGCTTGGGCCTGACGCTCGGCTTCATCACCTTTCATCGGGTGATGCCTCTGGCATCCACCATCGGCTCGGCGCTGATGATTACCTTCTTCTTTGTGGCCATTCCGGAAGAGCTTTTCTTCCGCGGCCTGCTCCAGAACATGCTCGAAGCCCGCATCGGCCATCCCCGGTCGTTATTCGTGGCCGCCGTAATCTTCGGCCTTTCCCACTTCAACAAGCCCCTGCCCTTCAACTGGCGCTACGTCCTGCTGGCAACGATTGCCGGGCTCTTCTACGGACGCGCCTGGCGCTCCCGTCGCAGGCTCTTCGCCTCTGGGATTACGCATACGCTGGTGGATGTGGTTTGGGGATTGTGGTTCAAGTGACAAGAACATCAGCATGAATAGCCTAAAAATGCGCAACAAATGTTCATAAGCGCATAGAGCAGTTTTTAGTAGCTGCTTTCGCAAAGAAACGTAATAATAGCTATAGTATTATCACGTTAGTCTAATTCCATTTTGGATAACTGAGAATTATCCGTGATATTCCGAGACCTAGTAGAACTGTGTTCTAAATGCAGGCCTCCTTCAAGCTTGCCACTTCTTGCGTTCATAGCATTGGGGGGCGCATTGATGTGGAGTTTATTTGGATGTCTGATTGCAGCATTAAGCGGCTCAATTCATCTGTTTTGGCGCGAATGGCTATATATCCAAGGCTTTTTTGCAGTCGCAGCTGCGTTGTTCTTGGGACTTATGGCGCTTTCTCCAGCTTTGAGCGAAACCGTACAACAGGCATCTCATTGTCCGAAATTCGAATGTTGGTCCGATCAACAAAAGATTGCTCGCTTGCGACGGGTTGTGATCATCTTCATCATGATCGTGGGCACCATAACAACTACTCGGCTTGGATTCACTGTTCCCCCGCCGACACGATATTTTATGTGGCTTACATGCACAGGCGTTTGTGCGATGGCCGGATTCATCACATGGCATGCAATTGAGGTTTTATATACTGCAACCAAGATAAGTGAATTTAAAATCAAATTTTTTGTTTATTCTCCCGGAGAGACAAGAAGTCTAAAAAAATTAGCTGTATATTTTGTCACTTTCAGCCTTAGTGTAACGGTGGGATATATTTTCGCTTTTGCAGGCACAATGTCGCCTTTATGGCGTGGGAATTCAACTTGGATAAACGGAGTCCGAGCATTCTGGCCGGTCATATATGTCCCACTTTGTTTAGCGATTACGACTTATCCTCATCTTGTCATCCATCGAGTTATACGCCAAGAAAAAGATCGATTGATCATCTCTTATCAAGAGCAAATAAACTCATTAATCGGAGATGCACAATCGTTATCGAAGCAAGATATTGAGCGTGTCAATGCGTTAGCAGATCTGATTAAACGAATTGAGAGTTCCCCCAGCTTCGCATTGAATTTTCCAATCGCAATAGGCGCTGCGCTTACATATATCGTCAATATTGGGAGTTTGTTTATCTCTAAGGAGCTGGTAGGACAGATTCTCCGAAAGTTACTGCGAATGTAGCAAATAATGAGCTAGTGCCCAAGCAATAGTTGGCATATCTCTTAATTCAAGTTCTGTGCCAAATAAGCGATAAACCCGCGACGGCCCCACAGCCTTCAGAAATTCCACTAATCGTTCAAATGATGAAAGCGTACCGTCCAAGAGCGGCTTAACCAATGCTAGTTGGAGCCTATCATTGAGTGTTTTGGTAAGTGGGAGACCCAAGTGCGGATGGATAATACCAGAGCTTTGATTCCTGAAGCCATACATTATGCAGTTGATTATTCTGTCTGCTTGCTCAAGAACCTCATTCAAAGCAGCACCAAGAAGAGGGGATTGAAGCATTCCTGCTTCACCAACAGGCAATACGCCCGGCATTCCTCTCCTTTTTATGCGGCCTATTGGAATTAATCCCATCTTAAGGTCCTGATTGTGAGTAAATTGCTGATTCACAGTAAAAAAAGGATTGTGAAATATATGCTCTTCGAATGATTTTGCAAGTCTTTGAGGATCAACAGCTTCTTTTGCGATGATAAAGACACAACAGAATGCAGAGGTTGAACTCGTTGGAATAATCTCAAAAATAGGTGCGGGATGTCCGAAGTGGATGACATGTGCGCCTATGATGTCATCGCTCTTTAAATTCAAATTTTCAAGATGACCGCCAAAAATGGAGTAAAAGCCCTCAAGCCGATGAAGACGAAAAGTACTGGCGAATGGAGAATTGCCACCAGATGCATCAAGAATCAGCCGGGCATAATATTCTCCATCAGTTGTCTGAACTGCTAAATTCTCCTTCTGTTTGCTAATACTAAGTACTTTTGTATTCTCAAGAAGATGAACACCGCTATTTTTACAACGCTCTAACAGAAGGCGCAGAAGCACAGTGTCATTGATAACAGTAAATTGTCCTTCGGCAAATGCAAAACTGCCTTGAAAGGTGCCCAAAGTCGCGCGTTTTGTGCGATATTGAGCAGCTGCTGCGAGGTCGTGTTGAACCAATCTACGTTCAGCTGTGAGCCAAAATTTGGATGTTTGGCCAAGACGATTCTTTTCAACTACACGAACTGTCAATTGACGGCCAGCCTTCGAAGACAATAATAGGCCTGCTGGCCCCCCTCCGATCACGATGATATCTGTCAGACGTTTCGTATCCTTCACGAAAAACACCTGCGGGGCGGATAATTCTCAGTTATCCAAATAAGATTTTGCGTCTTGAGGCCTCTTACTGTATAAGAGCCCTCTAAGCCGGCCTGGGTTCTTGTTGCTGCGGAGCAAGCTGAGCATGGAATTGAAAGAAGCGCGTGTTGCGTTCCTGAAGGGGTATTTCTCTACCCACGAAAGGCGGCAGAAGACCAGGGTCGCTTATCAATCTGATCTGGCGCAGTTTCAGCAATTTGCAGGGAAAAAGGCGGAACTCAAGGCCGTAAGTGGATCCCTGATCGAGAACTGGGCGGCGCATCTGCAGAAGGACGAGTATTCCCCGGCTTCGATCCGGCGGAAGATGGTTGCCCTGCGGGTGTTCTGTTCGTATTGGGTGCGCAAGGGAGTCTTGCCGGAATCGCCTTTCTGGCGGGTGAAGCTGAGCATCGGACGCATCGAACAACTCCCGCGCACGCTGACAGCCAAGGAAATGCGTTCGCTGCTGACGCAGGCCCGCCGGAATCATGCAGCAGCCCGAAAAGAGAAATCCAAAACTCAAAATGAAGACGCCGGCGGAGCGTACTACCGCGCCTTGCGGAATATGGCCCTGGTTGACCTGCTCTTTGCTACGGGCATGCGCGTGGGCGAGGTATCGACGCTGGATACCAGCGACTTTCTCCTGCAGGAAGCCATGTTCCGGGTACAGGGCAAGGGCGGAAGAGACCGGCTGGCATTTGCCGTGGACGACGCCACGTTGCAGATCCAGCGGGAGCATCTGCAGGCGAGAACAAAAATCGTCACAACCAGCACAGCCCTATTTCTGAACGCCTCCGGCAGCCGGCTTTCCACGCAGGGGATCGCCAATGTAATTGCCCAATTGCGGGAACTAGCCGGAATTGAGCGGCACGTGACCCCGCACATGCTGCGCCATACCGTGGCCACGCTGCTGCTGCGCAATGGTGTGGATATCCGGATTGTTCAGGAGTTCCTGGGACACGCATCGATAGCCACCACACAGCGCTATACGCACATCACCAAAGAGCACATGATTGCGGTACTGCGGAAGCGGCATCCGTCCTTGACTTTGCGAGGGTGATATAACCTCAACGCATGCGATCAGCGTCAATCAGTTAAATCAGCGTCATCAGCGGTAAGGTCTTTTGGATCACCGGTTAGTTCTTGCTAATTGCTATTTGCCAGTTGCTAATTGCTCCGGAATTTGGGGTGCAATTTTCTCTTGACTATTCTCTAGTAGCTGTTCTATAGTGGCACCGTAAATTCGCGTCCTCCGCGAGGACGTTAACTCTCGTGGCCTTTTTCAACGCTTGAGCCACGTGTCTCTCAAAAACGACAAATTAAAAACTGCCAATCACAATCTCCACCCCCCGGGGGTTTGGTGACCAAAAACCTCCCTGGATACTCCCGCATATGAACAGAAGAAATCTCAAAGATCAAAATCTCCTCACACAAAAACAGTTATGCTCCGTCCTTTTGTGGTCCGGCAACATCATCTCTGCTGTCGCCCGGGCTGGCTACAGCAATCCCAAGAGGACTGCATACAAACTCATGAAAAACCAGAAGTTCAGGAATCAACTCAGAATCAAACAGGACACTATGATTAAAGAATCAGGAAAGCTTCTCGCTAAAGAAATTACCGTCTGCCGCGCCGATCTCATCAACCACCTCTGGGAACTCGCCCAGATGAAGCCCAAAGACACCAGCAACACCATCAGCGGCCAGATCAAGGCCACGGAAATTCTTGCTCAAATTTTTGATGTTCGCATTAACCGTACCGCTGATCTGGACCGTGAGCTTGAAGGCCGTACTGAAGAAGAAGTCAATTACTTCGTTGCCCATGGCCATTTCCCGGAGTCGCAGCATGAAACCGAAAAGCAAGTGGAGCCCTCATAATCCCGCTTCCGTAGATGACCGCCTCGCGCTCCGTCAGCGCTATCAGCAGATACAGGCCGCCTCTGATGATGTTGTGCGCATCCGCCAGATGCTCAGTGATCCTCTGATTTGGCTTCAGATGCACACCAAAACCAAAGACAGTCATTGGCGTGAAGCCGGCGCGCAGTCGCCTTATCGCCCCTTCCCCGATAAGCCTTATCTCCGTCCTATCATCGATATGTTCCAGCAGGCGCCGGTATTATTCATCGAGAAATCCAGGGACATGATGGTCTCCTGGCTTGGTGTAGGACTCTTCACTCACGCCGCCATGACCAATCCCGGAATCGAGGTACTCTTCCAGTCACAGAAGGAAGAGAAGGCATTTGAACTCGTGGAGTATGCCAAAACTCTCTACCACCAGCAGGATGAGGTGCTTCGTAGGGCTTTCCCTCTCAAGTCCAGGATCCAGGCGCAAGGATCGCTGGAGTTCGCCCACGGCAGCCGCATTATCGGGATTCCTGGCGGTGGCGACCAGATTCGCTCTTATCACCCCTGGGGATTGTTTCAGGACGAAGCCGCATTCATGCCGGAGGCCGGAGATGCCTATGACAACGCCGTGCCTGTGTGCAAGAAAATCATCGTGGTCAGCTCCGCTGGCCCTGGTTGGTTCGCCGACTTCGTCACCACCGCCACCTGAAAATGAATTCGGGATTCAATCATTCAGTTTCGATTCTCGACTCACGAAAGATTATCTCCCGCAGCCGAGGGCGGCTGCGCTCCATAAAGGTTTTCGTTTTGATTGCGGCCTTGCTGCGCTGTGTTCTCCAGGATAAATCTCGAAGTTTTGCCGCTATTCCACGGCTCCGACCTTCTTCAGGTCGATTTTGTTCAGGAAATCGCGCACTACGGCTTTGCGATTTTCGGCGTTTTCCCAGGGGCCGCTGCCTTTATAGGCGACAATCTCAATGTATGTGCCCGGCTTGGGGATGATGACCAGATCGTGGTGGTCAGAATCAGGAAAGGGAAAGCTTTCCCATGCGGGACTGCCGTTGAGTTCCTCCCGCTCCTTCATCTCCGCCGAAGAGATCACCGCCATTTTCTGCACATTGCCGTGTTCTGCGTTCTTTTCCGCCAGTAATATCTGGACAGTCACTTTGCCAGCGCCTTTTCCCGCCGCATCGCTGGTGGGGGCATATGATCTGCGCGATGCATGGGCCACGCCTGAGGTGTCTGTGTTGGAAGCGCCTCCGTCGGTTTTCCATCCATCCGGCGATTGGGGCAGGAGTGCTTGAAGCTTGGAAGATTTGCCGCAGCCAAGCAGCAGCAGTAGAAGAACAGCGAAAGCGATCGTACGGATTATTCTGGTCATTCAACCCTCTCTGATTACCTGGAATGTCACGATGATTCTGGGGGATAGTATCGCAATTTTCGGCGTTGCCGAATAGCAACTTAAGTAACCGCTATGGCATGCAATAAAGCAAATGGGTGCGCCGGAGCGCACCCTGATTACCAAACTTTTCCTGTTTCCTATTTCTTCCTGGAAGGATCGTCGGCAGGGTTGACGTAATTGACTTTGAAGGGGCCCATGGCGGTGATCTGCAGTTCGGTTTCGCCCTTAGCCATGGCGTAATGGTTATGATGCGCGGGAACGCTGGCGTAAGAACCAGCGGGCAGAGCCTGGAGCTTGCTCTCATCAAACTTATTGCCCATGCCTACACGGAACTCGCCGGAGAGCACCGTCACATTTTCCGTGGTCGGGTGCCAGTGAGGCATGATGCGATAGCCGTCCGGCAGCTTCAGGCGCACGGCGAATTGGCCAGTGCCATTGGGATTGCCGGAGAGAACAGCCATCTTTGCGCCTGCCGGGACCGTGGGCGGAGCCGCTGCCCACTGAATCGTGTCCGGGGTAACTACAATGGCATCTGTGGCGCTGCCTTTCCTGGTTGCTGTGGATTTCTTGCCGGTCTTGGTATCTGTCTGGGCCAATACCAATCCGGCCAGCAGGAATAAAACTGCAATCGATTTACGCATACTCCCTCCTTACGTGGAGCTTATCGAGAAAATTGTACATGAACAGATCGGGCCGCCATGAATTGCCAAAAATGCCAAAATCTGTAATTGCCATAATTGAAAATCTTGCAGAGAATACAGCGTGGCGGAGCCACAACCAAAAGCTAACCACAGAGACATTATTCATGGGAGGGCACAAAGGTTTCACAAAGGGCACAGAGGAAAGCTGTTTGAGACCTCGGACGTAAGCCGCGAATGACGCGAATCGCGCGACTTTACGGGAGTCAGAAGATGGGGATAGAGAGGTACCGATATGGGATTGACCCGTCTTTTGCGGCTACGCCAGGTCTTCTACACGCAGCTTTTCGGTGCTCTTCCATGATGACTGGAATTGTTTGTTCACGAATTGGGCGTCGTAGGCGCGGTTCTGGGCTTTGAGAGCTTCACGCAGGCCAAACAGGGAACGGGGATTACGCGGGTTGCGATCCAGGTCTGCACGGAAGACTTTCTCGGCTTCCGACGCATTGCCGCTGAGCAGCAGAACGGCGCCGAGCGACTCGCGTACGGGGTAGAACCAGTCAGGCGGTTCGCCGTACTTGAGGGTGTCCTGTATAGCTACGGCCTGGCGCAACAGGGGAACGGCAGCAGCGTTGTCATGCCGGGCCACTGCGATCTTGGCGCCGAGCACGTTTTCGGCAATCTTCAGAATGTCCTTGAGCTTGTTATTGATGGGCGCATTGAAGATTACTTCTTCCGGCGTCTGCTTCTCCGCTTCAGAAAGAAAGTTGAGTTCAGCCCCGGCTTCGGCAGGCTGGCCGCTTCCAGCCAGCGCCATGCCACGAGTGAAATGCCAGAACACGGTAGCGCCTTTCATGGAAGGATCAGGCTGCGGCATCTTGAGAATCTGGTCCCATTTATCAAAGCGCAGCTCCACCGAGGCCGGTATGGTCATAAAGCCTTCCAGCGGCGGCATCTCCTTTACATGAGGGCCAACGTGCGCGGCCAGCATCCCGGCAGCTTTGTGGGCGCGAAGATAGTCGCCTTCCATGCTGGCGCAGGAGGCGATGAAATGCAGGTTATGGCTGTAATACATGGCGGGATACATGCCCTCGCCGCCTCGCCTCTGGATGTAGTTGCGGTCGGCTGCGGCCGCGAGTTCGTTGGTCTTTACGGCTGCGTCAAAATCGCCAGTGCGGATATAAACGTGTCCGGGCATGTGGACCAGGTGCCCGGCGGACGGCGCCAGAGCGGCCAGCCGGTTGGCTGCTGCCAATGCCTTCTCAGGATTCGGTGAAGCCTCAACCGTGTGGATGTAATAGTGGACCGCGCCCATGTGATTGGGATCGCGGCGGATCACGGATTCTAGAGTAGCGACAATTTCCTGCGTACCGGCTTCCGGCGAGCCATCCACATGCCACAGGCCCCAGGGATGCAGGTTCATGCCCGCTTCGGCAAAGAGAGTGGCGGCATCCAGATCGTCAGGGAACTGTTTCACCAGTTCGCGCATGGCATCCACATACTGCTGTGCCGCTGCCTGGAGATCGGCATTGGGGTCTGCGGGAAACCGTTTGGCCAGAGCAGCGATGTAAGCACGTTCGCTGGGCGAGGCATTGGCCCCCAGTTCCTGCGCCTTCTGAATCGCCTCATGCGCCTGCTTGAAGCGGTCGGGATCAGCAGGATCGTTGTAGTTCGGGCCAATGGATTCCGCAATGCCCCACCAGGCCATCGCCATCCTGGGATCGAGCTCCGCTGCACGCTGGAACGAACTCGTGGCTTCCTGATGATTGAAGGCATAGATCAGCCGCAGCCCCTGGTCGAAAAACTTCTGCGCCTCAGGATTGCTGGTAGTGACCGGATGATGGAGGTCTCCCAAGCCGGGCATCAGGGCAACATTCGTGCCCTTTGCCGGAGCGTGCTGATGCTGGGCTGCAACGAATGCACAACACAAGAGCAATAACAGAACAGAGGCGATACGCTTCATGTGATTTTCTCCCACCTGAGGTTCTGTCGGGCATTGTAGCACTCGTCCTTTCCACCGCAGAGGACGCAGAGATGGCAGAGAAAATAAGTAGAATGTTCGCTTGCCTGTTCCTGCTGAATTCGATCAGTTACGCGTGGTGCTGGCCGCGACGCGCAACCCTCTGAATATCGGGGCGGCGGCGCGAGCGATGAGCAATTTTGGGTTTGCCCAGCTTCGGGTGGTGAATCCTTATGGCATCGCATTTCGCGAGGCGCGCTCGGCCGTGGGCGCTCCGGGGTTGCTGGCCAATGCCCAGGAATTCACGAGCGTGGCCGAGGCTGTTGCTGACTGCCAGTTGGTTGTAGGAACTACTGATGCGCGGCAAAGGGAGCTGCAGCATCGGTTGCGAGTTCTCAAAGAAGGCGCAAAGCTGGTGCGCAAGCAGCTCGCGTCAGGGCCGGTGGCGCTGTTGTTTGGTTCAGAGAAGCGCGGGCTGGCCAATGAAGACCTGAGTCATTGCCATTGGCTGCTGCGTATTCCTACACGCGAAGAGCACAGCTCCATGAATCTAGGGCAGGCAGTGGCCATCTGTCTCTATGAACTGGCGCGGGAGTCACATGAGGCAATCGAACCGGAAAAGCTGGAGATGGCGAGCGCGGGCGAACTGGAGAGGATCACAGGGGTGCTGCTGGAATCATTGCGCGCCAGCGGCTATCTGAAACCCGGGACCACAGCTCCTACGGAAGAGAAAATCAGGCGGCTGGTGCGCAGATTCAAGCTATCGGCGGTGGATGCGGAGGTGGTGCTGGGGATGCTGCGGCAAATCGTATGGAAGATGAAATCCTCGTAGTTTTTCACCGCAAAGGGCGCTAAGGGGCGCAAAGGAAACAAGCGCCATTGCTAGCTGGGGAAGTGGTGTTTGTAATCCTGCTTGGAGGGGATGGGTGAGCCGTCTTTGGTTGCGGGGCGGAAGTGCCAGCTACGGAGGGTGCGGGCCGTCGGTGTTGTCTGCGTACATGGAGCCGTAGGGGGAGCCTGCCGTGACTGAAGTCGCGACTTCTTCCACCGGACGCGCCTGATTCTCTTTCTTCGGTCTCCGGGTACCTGTGTTACGAGGCGCAAACTGGGGCGTGTTTTTTATGTAGGTAAGCGCGTCCTGCCGGGTCTGCTTTTTCGGCTTGGTTACGGCTGGAGCGGACGGCGAGTAGATCAAAGTGACTTTGCCGCCTTCACCAAGGGCAACCAGGGAAGCTTTAACAAAGGTGGGAGCGTGGCGGAGCGATACCAGCATCAGGGCCAGCACAATCGCATGAGCAGCCATGGAGACCAGCAGGGAAGCATTCCAACTGCGGCGGCCGGTGTTCGGGAGAAGGGGATCCATACCCGTTAATTCAAGAATACACCTATTTAGACGCATCCCTGGGGGGAAAGTGATATCCCGGATTCACCACAGCGTGCGAGCCACAACCAAACGGCTTTAACCGCAGAGAACGCAGAGAGCGCAGAGGAAGGCAAGTAAGCCGCGAATGACGCGAACTGCGCGAATCTCGCGAATCAGAAATGGGATTAGCATTTAGCTGCCCAAGCAGAATTCTTCGCGGCTTGAGACGAATTTGATTGTTAGCAATGCAAAGGGCGCGAAGGACGCAAAGGAAGAAAGGAACAGGGAAAGAAAGGAGCAGAGTAAGAAAATAAAGGCAACAACAACGTGTGCCGGAACCACGGCAGCTATTACGGAGGTCACGTACTAAGGAGTTATGTTTGTATTGAATCCGATGACTATTAAAAGTACTATCTGCTCACACTCCCGGAAAATTCAGGTAGGGATGAGCCGACGCCGAGAGCCACGGGTGGAGATCAACCTTGAGGTCAAGGTGTGGGGACTCGACCGGCACGGGAAACCATTTGTCCAGAATGCCCAGACACTGGATGCAACGCGCATCGGCCTGCGCCTACTGGGCGTGGATTGCGTGAACTTAGGCGAGATCATCAGTGTCCAGCACGGGCAGCAGAAATCCCGGTTCAAAGTGGTTTGGGTGGGCCGCGAGAACACCCCGAAACAGGGGCAGATCGGGCTTCACAATCTGGAACCTGACAGGGAGCTTTTCAGCCTGAGGCCGGTGCGCGCCAACGGATCGCACTCAACTCAGTCTGGATTCGATACTCAAAAGAAAGCGGCCCCGGCGAGAAGAGATATGCAGTCCTCCAGAAGGAAACATCCACGGTATCTGTGCACCGGCGGAGTCGAGTTGCGCCAGCAGGAAGGCGGACCGCCTGCATGGGGGAACCTGAACGACATCAGCCTTACGGGCTGCTATGTCGAAACCGCCTCCACCCTGCCACTGGGAGGGATGGTGCTCTTTCATGTTCATGCCCATGACCTGAGCATTACCGGCAGGGCCATTGTCAAGACCTCGCATCATGCCGTTGGCATGGGCCTGGCGTTCCTGCACCTTGAGAATGATTCGCAACATAATCTGGAATTCCTGATTGGCAGCCTGGCCGGACAGCAGGAGCTGCTGCCCGAGGAAAAACGCACGTTCGTACCGGCTGATCCGCCACTCTCGTACGCTTCCGCCCCTGCTTTCGAAGATGACTCAGCTTCCGACCCGTTACAGGAAAACCCTCTCTCCGCGCAGATCATGCGCCTGATCACCGAACTGAATGAACTGGAGCAGTATCTGGTGAAAGAGAAGATCGATCCCCGCTTGATCGCCCAGTTCCATGACGCCATGGAGCACACCCGCCAGACTGCCTGGTCAGTACAGCAGTGGGTGGATCTGCGCGCGAGCGACGGTGACCCGTTTACAGTCTTGCCTCAACTTGAAGCCGAGCGCATGCATATGCTCATCAAGCTGGCCCACAATGTAGTTGCCGATCTGGATTCTGAAGGCATCAGCGAATTCAGCGAAGGTGTAGGGGAGCTTTACGAAACCGTGCAGCAACTCTACAACCGCCTGAACAGAATGCTGGGCCGAGACGACGATGATGAGTCACAGTCGTTCAGGATGAGCCGCTAGGATCACTCTTGGCCCTTAGCGAAAGTTTTTTGCCGCTGATCAACGCTGATGGCGCTGATGACGCTGATGGGGAAGATTTCACCACAGATCAACACAGATAAACACAGATAAACACAGATTCGAGCATCAGTATCCGCAGAGAACGCGAGAAACATTGCCCTGGCGTTCTCGCGTACTCCGCGGTAAGGCTTTGAGAGTTACCGGCGCTCGATGGCCATGGCTACGGAGTTGCCGCCGCCCAGGCACAGGGCTGCGATTCCTTTGCGGGCGTTGCGGCGAATCAATTCATAGATCAGCGTGACCAGCACGCGGGCGCCACTGGCGCCAATCGGGTGGCCCAGAGCTACCGCCCCACCGTTCACGTTGACTTTGGCCGGATCGATGCCGAGTTCCTTAATTACAGCCACCGATTGCACCGAGAAGGCTTCATTGATCTCATAGAGGTCGACCTCGTCGGGCTTCCATCCGGTTTTGGCCCAGATCTTGCGAATGCCATCGACGGGGGCCATCATCACCCACTGCGGCTCGATTCCGCTGGTCGCCTGGGCCACGATGTGCACCATGGGTTCTGCCCCGAGTTGTTTCGCTTTGGCGGCCGAGGTCACCACCACGGCGGCGGAACCGTCATTCATGGTGGAGGCATTGCCGGCGGTTACGGTGCCATCTTTCTTGAATACAGGTTTCAGGTTGCGGAGGAGATCCGCGGAGGTATCCTCGCGGGGCCCTTCGTCTTTGTCGAACAACGTGGGCGCCTCGCCTTTCTTCTTTGCCGGAAGTTCTACCGGAAACACCTGGCTCTTGAAACGGCACTCTTTCCAGGCCTGCACGGCCTTGCGGTGGGAGTTCACGGCGTATTCGTCCTGCTGCTCGCGGGTGACACCGTACTTACCGGCCACGTTCTCACCGGTCATTCCCATGTGGTAGTTGTTGTAGATATCCCAGAGGCCGTCATTCACTACGGAATCGATGATCTGGGAGTTGCCGAGCCGGTATCCCTTACGGGCCTGGGGCAGCAGGTAGGGAGCGTTGGTCATCGATTCCATGCCGCCGGCCACCACGATCTCAGCATTGGTGGTCTGAATGGCCTGGGTGGCCAGCGAAACGGCTTTTAGCCCGGAGCCGCAAACCTTGTTTATGGTCATGGCTCCGACAGTAGGAGGCAGTCCTCCGTTCAAGGCGGCCTGGCGCGCAGGATTCTGGCCCAACCCGGCGGCGATCACCAAACCCATAATGCATTCATCCACCTGATTGGGATCAACATTGGCCCGCTTTACGGCTTCGCGGACGGCAATCGCGCCAAGCTGCGGCGCGCTGAAATTCTCGAGAGCTCCCTGGAACTTGCCAATCGCGGTACGCACCCCGCTGATAATTACCACGTCTTCCATAGCCACTCCTTTATGATGTTCCAAACCCTTCATTATAAGATGAGGCGAGGCTGAACTCGATGCAAACTGACGGACCGGAATTCCTGGCTCAACCCATTGCTGAAAATCCTGCCGCCAGCGAGCGGAAACTGCTTGCTCCCATCTGGCACACGGTCGTATTCATCATCATCCTGCTGGGCAACTCGTATTTCACCGCATCAACCCTGCCGAAAGTGACTGCAGGAGGAGCAACTGCGAAACAGCGCATCTTCGAATACGCATTCACCATTGGCTTTGAATTTATATTGCTGCTGATCGTGTGGTTAGGCATCCGGTCACGGGGCGTGAAGATGAAGGAACTCATCGGCGGGCGCTGGAAATCGGTGGAGGCCTTTCTGCTCGATATTGCCATTGCTTTTGGTTTTTGGCTGGTGGCGATTGCAGTCCTTGGCGGGTTGGGCTACCTCCTGGGACTGACAAAAGGTTCCCAGGCCGGAGAGGCCAAGAAGCTGGCGGACATGCTTGCTCCTGAAAGTCCGCTGGCATTGGCGATGTTTATCCTGCTCAGCTCGGTGGCCGGGTTTGTCGAAGAGATTATTTTCCGGGGATATTTGCAAAAGCAGTTTGCCGCGCTTACCGGCAACATTTATTTGGGCTTGATTATCCAGGCGATTATTTTCGGCGCAGGGCATGGATATGAGGGCGCGCGGCGCATGCTGCTCATTGCGGTGTACGGCACAATGTTCGGCCTGCTGGCACTCTGGAGGAAGAGTTTGCGTCCGGGAATGATGGCCCATGCCTTTCATGATTCGCTGGCCGGAGTGGGATTGTACCTCGTGAAGAGGGGAATCATTCCGATGGGATGACTCTCTTCTGCGTGTTCACGTTCGGTTTCTGCAATTTTTTTTCGGTTACCAAGGTGTTCGGCGCATGGCACCGGTTACGCGATTCTTACTGCGATCACACGCGCTCTGGATGGATGAAGAAGCGGCGCAAATGCGTTTTACCCGCATTCCACAATGCTTTTTCGCGCGTTTGTTCCTGCCCGAGCGAACTCAAGAAGGTTCACGAATGATTGTTGATGATGATGCGCGTTGTGTTCGGAGCACCTGCCATCAAAAAAGTCATCAATTTTTTGCTTGACTTCAATTTTCAATAACTCTATACATTCATCAATTGCGGTTTTTTATCTTAAGGACCGCATATCCATGAAAATGGAAAGGGAGAATAGAAAATATGGCAGCTAAGAAAAAAGGTGGTTCGAAAAAAGGTGGCGGCAAAAAGGGCAGCAAGAAAAAGTAAGTAAGCCTTCGACACCAACAACCACGGGGGACGCGAAAGCGTCCCCTTAACCTTTCTGGGGCAGGTTAATTCGAAGTGCCACAGCGTGGCTGCCACAAGCAAAACCTTTTACCGCAGAGGACGCAAAGGACGCAGAGGAAGCAAAAATAAGTTTATGCGTATTGAATTTGGCGGTGTTGCTCCCTTTGGACAAAGAGGGGCGTGAATTTCCTACACCTCAACCTAAATGCTCTAAATGCTGACTGCTATCTTGCTGCTCCCAGTGACTTCTTCTCCTCGGCGAACAGCTCTACTTGTTCGGCGCCGTTGCCTACCAGGCTTTCCACGCGCAGTTCCACTTTGGTGAGCAGCTTGTTGCCGTCTTCGAACTTGGTGGCGGCGTTGCGGATGTGGCCACCGATAGTCTCGTAGGCCTTGCCGAACTTCTCCAGTTCAATTCGCAGTGACTCAATCTCGCGCACGATGGTTTCAGCCCTTTGGCTTACCTGCAGGCCTTTCAGGCCAACCAGGATCGTCTGCAGATAGGCATAGAGAGAGTTGGGCGAGACCGGGACCACGCGTTTTTCCAGGCAGTAGCGGTAGAGCTGGTTGCCATCATCATCACGGATGATGGTTTCGTAATAGACGTTCTCGGCGGGAACGTACATCAAGGCAAAGGGCAGAGTGCCGTCCGCCGGGCGGATATATTTGACGGCAATCTCATCCACCCGCTTTCTTACATCGCGCAGGAAGTCGCGGCGGGCCGATTTCTTTTCTTCATCGGTGGCGGCCTCGCCGATGCGGCGAAAGTTTTCCAGCGGGAACTTGGAATCGACCGGCACATTGCCCAGCGGCAGAAAGATGACGGCATCCGCTATCTCGCCGGAGGCAAAGCGGTACTGCATCTGGAACTGCTGCTTAGAGAAAACCAGCGCCAGCAGGTTCTCAAGCTGCTCTTCGCCAAAGTTGCCACGCATCTTAGGAGCGCGCAGCACATGCTCGATGGCCGTGACTGATCTTGATAATTCCGAAAGCTGGCGGGCCGACTCGGTCATCTCGCCCACCTGCTTCTGCAATCCGGAAAAGAACATCTGGACGGAGGCCACGCGCTGGTTTACCGCATCGGTGCTGGCGTTCATCTGCACCGTGCTCTGGTTCAACTGCTCGGTGACCTGGCGGTTCATGGCATCCAGGCGGTCGCCCAGTTGCGTGGTTACCGTTGCCAGCGAACCCTGCACATGCGAGGTGACGGTCTGCAATTGCGAGCCGAAGGTGCTGCTCACGCTCAGAATGGATTGCTGCGTGGCATCGCGGAGGGCCTGCACGTCACTCTGAAGTGCCCGCATGGCTTGATCTTCTACCTGCGGCTGCGGTTTTCTCGAGACGATTACGTAAACGGCCAACACCACCGTAATGCCGATGGCAATTTCCAATCCTATAGTCATCCATTCACTCCGGCTGTGAGGGCCTGCACGGGTATGAGCACACGCTGTTCGGTTGCAGGACACAGCCGCTCAAACTCGCACCAGCGGCAATGCATACCCGGTTTAGGGTCAAAGATGCGGTTGGCAATACCTTCAGCCGCGTCTTCGATCTTCTGGCGGGCTTTGTCCAACTGGGTGGAGGAGCGCGCGGTGACGATCTCCTGCGTGCCATTCAGATTGAGCAGCACCAGTTCCAGAGGCGCATAGCCCATCTGGGTGGCGCCCATGGCGTAAATGGAAAGCTGGAGGCTCTCGTCGGCATACTTCTGCGTCTTGGGCGAGCCGGTTTTGTAATCGATGACCCGCACCAGGTTTCCTTTTAAACGGTCGATGCGGTCGATGCGTCCCGTAAGCTTCAGTTTGCCCATGTTGAAGCGGAAGGTGGCCTCGGCGGCGACCGCGTCCACTGAGCTGCGTGGTTTTGCGGTAACCAGCGCCTCCAGATGCCTTCGTCCCTGGCTTTCATAGAGTTGCCGCTGCATTACGTCTTCAATCACAACTTTATTGAATTCGCGAATGAAGGCCTCTATGACATCAGCCGCAGTTTGCTGGGGAGCATCGGAACGCGGGTCATAGTAATTCTTCAGCACGGTATGGACAGCGTTGCCATAGTGCAGCGCGGCGGCGGCTCCGCCGGGAATCTGCCAATCCCGCCCCAGCTTGAACTTCATGGGACAGGTGGAATAACTCTCGACCGAATTCGCGCTCAGCACCAGATCATCGGTTTGGAATGCTGGAGGCAGAAGCATCCACGCTGCTACCGGTGAACCTTCTTTTTCCGGAACCGGCACTGATCTGGGCCGCCCAACATCTCGGGACTGCAGCGCCGGAGCAAGAGCCTGGTCCTGTAACAAGGGACGCAGAAAGCCGGCGGGAGTAGGGTCCTTTCCGCGTCCACGGCGTGAGCCGATGGTGAGCTGGTCGCGGGCCCGGGTAATCGCCACATAGAACAGGCGGCGCTCTTCCTGCTCGTTGATCTCTTTGCCATCGCCAATGGCAATGGAGCTGCGCAACGCGGGAGGGAATTCAAACAGCGACTCACGATAGGGTGTGGGAAACGAGGAGGCGACCACGCGCAGCAGCCAGACGTAAGAGAACTCCAGCCCTTTGGCCCCGTGTACGGTCATCAGTTGCACCGCGTCGGGGGTTTTCTCCTGGGCTTCGGCAAGCTGCTCTTCAGAAAGCAGGGGAATCGTGCCCCCGGCTTCCTCAAAGAAACCCAGGTAATAGAGAAAAACCGGCAGGGTATTCACTTCGATGTAAGGCTTCTTCTCCCAGTCTTTCAGAAAACGCATCAAGGCCTGGATGGAAAGATCGTCGGCAGGCAGGTTGAAGTGGCGCAGCAGGAAGGTGAAGACCGCAGTCACACCCGTTTTCTGCAATGAGATCGATTTGCGAGCCGCCTGGATCACTTCCAGCACCGCCGCACCGCCCTTGAGCCCGGCAAGTACTGCCTTGAACGATGTTTTATTGGCGGCCGTGGCCAGTTCGCTCCGCAGCTCTTCGGCGTTGATGCCGAATTCAGGAAAGGCGCAGAGGCGGAAGAGGCTTTCTACATCGCTATCATTCTCAACGGCACGGGCCGCCGCCAGCACATCACGCACCAACGGAGCATCGAGAACATCGATGCCCTTCACGATGAAAGGAATCTCGCGCGCCGCCAGCTCTTCGATCATCCTTTCCCGATGGGCGTGCGAGCGGTAGAGCACTGCCATGGAATTGCCGGGAGCTTTCGTTCGCCGCTGCCTGATCCGCAGGATTTCTTCGGCGATGTCGGCCGCCTCCTGCTGCTCATTAAAGCTGATGGCTACCTCGACGGGCCCATCAAAGACAAAGCGCCCGGCCTGCTCGTCACGGGCATCGCGGGCCGATTGCAGGGGGCACCGCTGAAAGTTGATTTTTGAATTCTTTACCGAGACGCTGGGGTTCTGGTGAATGGCGGCAAAGGCCACGCGCAGGATATTGCCACGCGAACGCTGATTTTCATCGAGGACTACACCCCGGGTTTCAGGGAAGCGCCTCTGGAATTCCTCAAAAGCGGCGCTGGATGCCCCGCGGAAGCGGTAGATGGCCTGATCGGGATCGCCTACAGCAAAAATATTCCTTTGGGAGCCGCCCAGCAGCTCGGCGATGGTGATGTTGCTGGCGTTGCAGTCCTGGAACTCATCAATCAGGATGAAGCGCGCCCGCTGCTGCTCCTTGCGCAGCAACTCCGGATTCGATTGCAGCAGGCCGACGGCCTTGCTGATCTGCATACCAAAGGTGCCCAGGTTCTTTTCTTCCAGCAGAGGCATGGAGTTGGAATAGACGCGGGCAATCTCCCGCCAGCGCGCCAGGATTTCATGCTGCCCTAACTGCTCTACGTCTTTGGATCTGCAGTTGCGCGGCAGGTCTTCACTCTGGCCGGGCTGAAGCGATTCCACGTAAGCGCGGAATTTTTCCGGGTCGATCAGCTCTTCATGGCAGCGGTCAAAGAAGTTGCGCAGATCGTAGAGAAATTCACCCACGTCGGCGGGGCGTATGAAGCGCTCCAGGCCAAGCTGGTCAATGCGCTGGCGCAGGAATACATAAACGTCCTCCGGAGGGAGCACATGGAAGGCCTTGCCGTTGCGCTTGAGCACGCCATGGCAATACGCATGAAAGGTGCTGGCGGAGATGGCGGCCTTGCGTCCGAGGCGCTTCTGCACGCGGGCTTTCATCTCCTGGGCGGCATTCTCAGTAAAGGTGATGGCGAGAATCTCTTCCGGCAGAGCGTGCTTGTTCTCAATCAGGAAGGCAATGCGCTCGGTCAAGACTGAAGTCTTGCCCGTGCCTGCGCCCGCCAGCACCAGCATAGGGCCAGTGGTGTGCTCAATCGCCTGCTTCTGCCTGGGATTAGGGATGAAGGATTTAGACACAATAGGCCAGCGGAAAAATCACCTGTCTGGCATTATCAGGAAAATAAGCGGACCGGGCAATCAGAAACTTTACGTAGTTTTCCACCGGAAACACGCGAAAGCAATTTAGCTTTTGATTTTTTTCTTTATCAGCTTCTCTCCGTGGCCTCCTCAGTGTCTCTGTGCCTCCGTGGTGCGCCTTTTGATCTTGTCCCCTCTGCGTCCTCTGCGCCCTCTGCGGTTAAAGCCTTGGTTGTGCTCTCTGCCCTGAAAATCCCTATGCCGCCATGGGTGTCGTGAGTACCTTCAGACCGAGTTCCTCTAAGCGCTT
>QHVI01000186.1 GCA_003223515.1 Candidatus Angelobacter sp. Gp1-AA117 | reverse complement strand
ACAGTATCTCTTCCACCGGCGTCAGCTCTCTCCTGCCTTCCGCCCCAGCCTTCTCATCTTTCCCATATTCCGGCTCAGGCAATCTCTGCCGGTCGATCTTCCCGTTGCTGGTCAGCGGCATCTCCTCCACCACCACCACCGCCACTGGCACCATGTAGTCGGGCAACCGCTCCTGCACATGCGCCCGCAACTCTGCTTCATTGATGCGCTGCGCTTTCCGCAAACAGGTCCCATTGCCGGACGTCTGTTCCTCCTGCCGGTCGCCTTCCCTCACGGCATACAGGTTGAACCTGTCTGTGCCTTGCAGCAGCTTGTCCTGCTCACTCCATACGGTAAAACCCTGTTGTGTCAGCAATTCAGTGATCTCTCCAACACGACCGCGTGTCGGCCCGCTATCGCCGTCATGTACCTCCATCACAATTTGTCTTATTCGGATCCAATGTCTGGCATCGATCCCTCGTAACACATCCATCTCTGCCCGTTGCACGTCTACTTTCAACAGGTCAATCCGTTCCACCTTCTCTTCTTCGATCACATCAGAAAGGCGTCGCAGGCGTCCCTCCCATGTCTGCCCCTGGAAACGCCCCTCCAGCAGTTCATCGGCTTCAGAAAGCAGGGCTGTGGCCGTACTCGACCCGCCCTCCTCATCGTTGCGTAGGTAGCTTTTGATCACCTCCACTTCTCCGCGGCTATCGGCGTAATTGCTCTGGCTCGACATCATCGAGTAACGCGGATAATACGTAAACGGGACTGTCTTCTCGCGCTCCGACAGACCTAACGGAAACAGCTTCACCTGTACCGGACACAACTCTGCGTTGCGCTGCAGATTTTCATAAATCGGCCCGATCGGTTCAAACGCATAGATCCGTCCCTTGACGCAATGGTCTGCGGCAAAAAGCGTGAACATACCGATATTCGCTCCCACATCAAACACCACTGCATCTTCTCGAAGGTAAATACCATGACGCATGTAAATTTTTTGCTCGAAAATCTCCCTGTACAAATAGTCCGTTTCATTTTTATTTTGATGGGCAATCTCCAATCCATTGGGCAAGCGATACGGCGTGCCTTCCGCGCGAAGACGATTTTTGGGAACCACATAGGCCACCAGACGGTCATTGTTCACCAGAACTGCGGCCTGGCGAACACCCGGATATTCGGCTAGTACCGACTCAATCTCTTCCAGTTCAATCCGATAGCCACGAATCTTGACTTGCCGGTCCATTCTTCCCAGATAGCTCAGCTTACCGTTCTCCCATCGCACACGGTCGCCCGTGCGATACAACCGTCCACCCTCAGTTGTCCCGAAAGGGTCAGGCAAAAATCGTTCCGCGGTTTGCCCTCCTTCATTGCAGTAGCCTCTGCCCACGCCGACTCCGCCGACATAGAGTTCGCCAGCCACACCCAGGGGTACAGGCTGCATATTTCTGTCCAAGACATACACTCTTATGTTGGGCAACGGCAGGCCGAGACTTACTTTGTCCGAACTCCCTACCCGGCAACTCAGCACATCCACAGTGCATTCCGTTGGACCATATACATTTACGAATTCTGTACCCTGGATCTCCCGCAACATTTGCCAGTCGCTGTCAGTTAAAGCTTCTCCGCCCACTAACATCAGTTGTGGCCCATCCGATCCAGGCCCCCACAATCCCTCGGCCAGCAACAATCTCAACATCGAAGGCGTAGTGTCCATAACATCCAGCTTCTCCCCGCTCGCATACTCCATCAATTCTCTGGGCATGGCGCGGTGCTCCTGAGACACCAGATATAGCGCATGCCCCCACGCCATCTGGATCAGTTGTTTTACCGAACCATCAAAAGCCAGACTGGCATTGAGTCCTACCTTGAGGCCCCTCTCGCCTCCTGCATACACAGCCTGGCGCAGGGCATATGCCAGGTTCGTCAACGAGCGGTGCTCAATCATGACCCCTTTGGGTCGGCCAGTTGATCCGGAGGTATATAGAATGTACGCAAGGTTTGAGCCGCTGAGCTGCCGCCTGGGATTGTCTGATGATTGGGCGGCAATGTCTTCGCTCGCGGCATTTATACAGACCACTTCCGCCTTGCTGTCTGCAAACCAATGGGCGTATTCCGATCGTGTCAAGATCACACGCGGTTGGCTGTTCTCCAGTACGCGAGCGATTCTCTTAGCCGGATACCCCGGCTCTATCATCACGTACACTCCTCCGGCCTTCATAACCGCAAGCAATCCGATAATCAGTTCGGCACTGCGTTCCAGACACACCATTACGGGCATTTCTGCCTTTACCTGTCTCTGCTGCAGGTAATGTGCCAGTTGGTTGGATCGATGATTCAACTCCAGAAAACACAATCGCTCCTCGCCCGCCTTCAGCGACTCCGCTTGGGGCGTCCTCATAACCTGCTCTTCAAACAAATCCGGCCAAGTAACTTCAAGCGGATGCCCTGCAGTTGTATCGTTCGATGCTATAAATTGTTGGTATAGTTCACTTTCATCTACCAGCGGAAGTTCGCTTATTCGCGTTTCTTCTGAATCCGGCAGACTGCTCAGTAATACCGACAACTCTTCGCTAAGCCGTTCCAGTCCTTCCCTGCTCCACCTTGGCTTGTCATACTCCAGAGAGATTTGCACCAGACCTTCCTCCAGCATCGTGCAAACCAGCGTCAGTCGCACTCCATGCCTTGGTGTCACGCACCGCGTCATTCGGTAGCGAAGGTCCTTTCCGACTTCCTGCTTCGGCCACGATTGCCAGCGAAAAGCTACAATATTTGCGTTCTCCTGCGAATCGTCCCACGAATAAAAATCCTGCATGTGTCGCGCAACGTCACACTGTTCAGCGGTGGTGCGCAAGGCTGCAGTAAGAAGAATATGATCACTACAATCAAAAGAGATCGGTAGATAGTGTTCGAACAATCCCAACGTGTCCTGAAGCTGTTCCAATCGTCGGCCATCGTGCCAGCAGTGGATTGTGACTTTGCTTTCACCGCTAATCCGGCTAAGGAGGATGTACCAACTAGTTAGCAGTAACACATCGATGCTTGTGCCTTGGGCGTCGGCCACTGCCTGAAGCGTCTTTACTTTCTCTACATCCAACACCTTTACAATAACTGCGTCTTGTTCCTCCTCACTCCTGGGAGAAACCGTCTCAGCCTCGCCCGGCAGTCTGGGCAACAGCAGACTTCCTGCTATTTGCTGGCCCCAGAACTCACGTCCTTCTTTTCCGTCCTCGCTCGACAGCATTTCCGCCTGCCATTCGGAAAAGTCTACATACTGGGTGGGATCGCCTGTTTCTGCCGTAGACCGGCCCTCGTATTCCCACAATATCTCCCGTGAAAACAACCGCAAGGTTTCCCTGTCCGCCACCATCGACAACACAGTCACAATAAGAAAGTGTCTCTCCTGCGAAACTGCCGCCACGCACAACCGCACCAGCGTCCCTTCTTTGTGGCCCATCCCTGCAGTTAAGGCTGCGCTCTCTTCGGCCATCAACATTTCAATGGCAGTCTCGTCTGTCTTGCCTTGAGCTATTCGAAACTCGGTCCGCTCTCGTTCACTAATCACCTGGAGCGGCAGATTCATTCCGGGCAACGACACAAACTCCGTACGCAACACTTCGTACCGCATCACTACATGCCTGAGCGCGTTTTCGAGGCGTTGCCGGTACAGAACTCCTTCGAATATCAGCACACACTGGCTTTGTTGACGCTTTCCCTTCTTCTGTAACTGCCACATCTCTTTCTGCTGCGCAGATAGATGAAAACCATGGACTGTCCCTGCTGTCATCGTGTTCTACCTTTCACTTGTCTGGCCGCTGTCATCATGCCTCCTAAGCGGGGTGCGGTGCTGGCAAAACAAAATCAGGATTCGTGTACATTTCGGCCATCGCCACCAGTGTGCGCCTCTCGCCTGAAAACGGGTCTCGTCCATGAGAAGCCAGGATATTGTCCACGAGAAGCAAGTCACCCTCGTGCCACGAAAAACGTACAGCCGCATTAGAGTATGTGTGCCGAATTGTTTCCAGAATTGCATCAGGAATCCGCGACCCATCCCCATAAAAAGCATTCCGGGGTAGTTCATCATCTCGGAATTCCTTTAACAGAGCTTCGCGGACGTTTTGCTCCAGATTAGAAATATGAAATAGATGCGCATGATTGAACCAGACTTCGTCCCCAGTCTCGGGGTGCTTCACCATGACTTGGCGTATCTGCCGTGTTCTCAAACGGTTGTTGGATCGCCATTCAAATTCAATGTGGGTCTCCTCGCAATACTTTTCCACTACCTTTCGGTCTTCTGTCTGGAATACTTCCTGCCACGGCATGTCAGCGCCTTCTCCGAAATTTCGCACATACATCACGCCCTTTTTCAAAAATCCGTCTCGAATCCGCTCATCGATTAATCTAACTACTTTGCGGTCATCTGCAATGGGTGTACAGCCGCCTTCCTTCGCCGGCTGTTCGCAGTGAAACCATAGCTTCATCGGCCACGTATGGGAATACGACATTTCATGATGCAACGGAATGTACTGGTCGGAGGGATACTCAGTGGATGTGTAGACACGATCATGGACTTCCTGTCGTGGAGCGGCGCGTTCGGTATAGTTCAGCAATTCCGGAGAGAGGGACACTGCGCACGATTGGAATGCCGCAGCACCCTTTACGCCAAAACTGCGAAACAGAATCGCACCGTGCACACGCAATTCTTTGTTGATGAACTCGCGCTGGCTCGCAATCCATGCCGGAAAATCCAGGTTGTCCACTTTTGGTTCCAATAGCAACGGGAACCGGCTCTCCGGCGTCAGATATCCTGTCCCGACCATTTCCGAGGCATTGATTGTTACTTTCTTCCGCCCCGAAGGCGATCCTACGAAGAATTTCTTATTTTCTCTGTCAGTAAACATAGAGAGGTAGTCCTTGAGTTTCTATCTGATTTGATTTAAGAGACGAACAGGAAGGGTGGTACGGCGAACGTTGGCAGCCAGAAAAAATCCTATTTTTCTACTCAGCAGATAACATCAGCGAGTGCCAAAATCGTAAGGAGCAAGTTCCGGCCATGTACAGGACCGCGCCATGGCAACAACTACCTTGCGAGGTGGCACGAAAGGTGATCGGCCATGAGCAGTCAGCACATTATCAAGGAGCAGGATGTCGCCGGATTGCCATTGGAACATCTTCCGCTCCGCGAGGTAGGCAGCCCTTATCTCATCCATGATCTCAGGCTCGATAGAAGAACCGTCCCCGTAATAAGTGTTGTTCGGCAGGTCTTCTTCCGAAAAGTTCTCCAACATCTGCCGCCTGATGTCGGGTTCCAAAGTAGATACATGAAAAAAAGCCATGTGGTTAAACCACGCCTTCGCGCCGGACGGGTGATGCGCCACCACGGGGCGGCGCTGCCGTGTCCGCAGACGGTCCTTGGAAAGCCATTCGTAGTCAATGAAGCTGCCTCGACAGTGCCTCTCAACTTCCAGCGGGTCTTCTGTTTGAAAAGCTTCCTGCCAGGAGAGTCCAATACCACTGCCAAAATTACGCACATATAGATAACCTTGGTTTTCCAACCGCATGCGTGTCTCCGGGCGCAGCCTCTGAAGGATCCGACGCGTATCGGCGACTGGCGTCTCGCCCCCCTCAGCGGCTTGCACAACGCAGAAAAACGCGATCCGGAGCGGAAAAACATAGTTATAGGATTGTTCTGTGTGCAGGAAAATCGTTTTATCAGATGGATAGTCCGTGGATGTAAACACATTACCACTTACTTGGCTTCGAGGTGACGACCGTTCCTTGTATTCTAAGGGCGGACCACAGGCAGTCTCTACAAATGCCTGGAATTGCTCGACCGTTTTCAGCTTGAACTTGCGAAAGAGAATCGCACCTGCGTCAGCCAGCGTGGCATCCAGAAAATCGCGCTTTGCTGCAGCCCATTGGATCAAATCTATTTCCTCCATCTCCGGCTCCATTTTCACCAGCACCTGGAGATCATCGAGACGTTGTACTCGAACTAAGCCATTGTCTGACGCTGCGACGGCAGTTCTCTTGTTTGCAAAGAAAGTTTTAGAGCTGGGGGGACTTGGCATCAGAACTCCTCATCAGTTGTTATCGTGGGCAGCCTGTGCACGTTTTGGAGCACTAAAGTGTATCCGGGCGGCATGAGCGGCGGCCTGCTCGCGGCCTGCAATATTTGACGGGCGCCATTTCTCTGACAATTCAAGTTCATTGATTCGCGCGGTGGGATGGGCGGCAATCTGTTCCAGTAGGGTTGCGAAATCCGATTGCATGCGCTCGATTTCTTTGGCATCAAAAAGACTGGTATTGTAGCGCCAAGAGGCACACCAGCCGCTTGCACTGGGCGCGATCCTCAATACCAAACCAAATCTTATGACACCCTCGGTGGTGCTTGCTTCCAGGACTTCAAAGCCACCCGGCAAGTGGACATAATCATCGTCCTCGATAGTAAAGATCACTTGAAATATCTGAGGACGGCCATCGATCCGTGGAGGATTCAACTCCTCCACCAATCTCTCAAACGGTAGGGCCTGGTGCGTATACGCCTCCAGCACAGTTGTCCGGACACGACCCAGAAGTTCCTCAAATTCCGGATTTCCATCCAGGTCGGCCCGCAAGGGCAGCATGTTTACGAAAAAGCCTATCATCTGCTCGATTTCCATGCGGTCACGTCCGGCTATGGGAGTTCCCACCGCAAAATCGACTTGCCCTGAATATCTCTGTAGGAGGATCTCGAAGGCCGCCAGCAGGGTCATAAATAACGTTCCACACCGCGCACGGCTCAGTTCCTGTAATGCTTTCACTGCGTCTGTGGGTAGATCATAGGTATCGGTTCGCCCTTGTTCGGTCTGCATTTCCGATCCTTCCTTGCCGATTCGCAGTTGTAACATGGGCACATCGGCCAATTTGCGACGCCAGTAGCTCACATATTTTTCCAGTATGGCGCCTGCGAGCCACTGACGCTGCCAAGAAGCAAAATCGGCATACTGCAATGTCAGATCCGGCAACGGTGATGGATTCCCCTGCGTAAACGCGTCATAGATCGCCGTAAACTCACGTATCAAAATTTTCACGCTCCAGCCGTCGATAACACAATGATGTAAGGTGAAGAGCAGCAAGTGCTTTTCACTCTCCAAGCGAATGAGCGACGCGCGGAAGAGAGTACCGCGGAGCAAGTCAAAGGGCCGAACTGCTTCAGCGGAAGCAATCTCGCGGGCCTGCTCTTCTCGCTGCTCTCGGCCCACCAGATCAATGAGAGGTAGAGGAACTGGATGGGGAGCTGCAATTCGTTGTATCGGATCGCTATGCACCACCGGGAGGCTAGTACGCAACACTTCGTGCCGCCGTACAATTTCCGCCAAGCTTCGCTGGAGAACATCGGAATCTAATTTGCCGGTGATGAGGAGAACAGCGGGAATGTTGTAGGCAATGGACTCCGGTTCCAACTGGTGCAGAAACCACAACCGCTGCTGGGCAAACGACAATGGCAGCCGCCCCTCTCGGGAAACCCGCACCATCGGCGGCAGTTCCTCCCCGCTCACCCCCTCCCGCAACGCCTGCTCCACCCGCCGCGCCAGCCCTTCCACCGTCGGAGCCTCAAAGATGTCGTACAGCGGCAGTTCCGTCCCAAACAGCGATTGAATCCGGGAGATGGCCTGTGTCGCCAGCAACGAATGTCCCCCAAGATCAAAAAAGCTGTCCTCCACCTCCACCCGTTCCACTCCCAACACTTCCGCATAAATCCCGCACAGTATCTCTTCCACCGGCGTACGCGCTCCCCGGCTGCCCCCTCCTGCCTTCCCATACTCCGGCTCCGGCAATCTCTGCCGGTCGATCTTCCCGTTGCTGGTCAGCGGCATCTCCTCCACCACCACCACCGCCACTGGCACCATGTACTCCGGCAGCCGCTCCCGCAGCCGCTCCCGTAGCTCTGCCCCATCCAGCACCGCTCCCCTCTTCCCTCTCACATACCCCACCAGACGTTTGTCTCCTTGCTCTTCCCGCACCACCACCACCGCCTGCTCCACTCCCTCCTCTTCCACCAGCACCGCTTCGATCTCCCCTGGCTCGATCCGGTATCCTCGTACCTTGACCTGCTGATCCAGACGCCCTAAAAACTCCAACTCTCCCCTTGGGTTCCAGCGCACACGATCGCCCGTTCGGTACAGCCGCAAGCCCTCTTCCCCCTCTCCCGCAAACGGATTCGGCACAAACTTCTCTCCCGTAGCCGCCGCCTGCCCAAAATATCCGCGCGCCACTCCCCGCCCGCCCGTGTACAACTCCCCTGCCACTCCCACAGGCACCATCATCATCTCCTCATCCAGCACATACACCGTCGTCCCCGCTATCGGCTTCCCGATCGGGGTGCGTTCCATCTCCCCGACTTCCCCTACCTCCCCCTGCATCCGGTGGCACGTCGTAAATACCGTGTTCTCCGTCGGCCCGTAGCCATTGATCACCGCGCACTCCCCCCGCCTCCCCACCACCGCCCGCACATGGTGCGGCGATACCACATCCCCGCCCGTCAACAACTGCCGCACTCCTCCCAGACGCTCCAACTGACTATCCACCATCTGCTCGAACAGCCCCGCCGTCAGCCACAACGTGCTCACTCCCTCTCGCTCGATAAAGTTTCCCAACTCTTCCAGCGACGGCGTGAACCCCCCATAGATGCTCACCTGCGCCCCATTCAACAATCCCACCCAGATCTCAAACGTGGACGCATCAAATGTCACCGACGACAACAAACAGCACACGTCTCTTTCCCCCACCCGGAACGACCGCTTCTCTCCCGCCAGCCGCACGATCGATCCCTGCTCCACCGCTACCCCCTTGGGTTCCCCCGTCGATCCCGATGTATAGATAAGATAGGCCAGATTCTCCGGCCCTACCCTCACCTCAGGGTTCTCTCCGCTGTATCTCCCGATCGACTCCCAATCCTCATCCAGCACTACCGTTGACGCCACGTACAGAAAATGGCTGGCCAGATCTTCCTGCGTCAACACCATCACCGCTCCGCTGTCCTGCACCATCCACTGCAACCGCTCCTCCGGATACGACGCATCCAGCGGTACATACACTCCCCCCGCCTTCAGTATCCCCAACATCCCAATCACCAACTCCACACTGCGCGTGCAACACAGCCCCACCCGGGTCTCCACACCTACATCGTTGGCACGCAGATAATGCGCCAGCTGATTGGCCCGCTCATTCAACTCCCCATACGTAAGCCGCTCCCCGCCACACACCAACGCGACCGCTCCCCCACGGCGCTCCGCCTGCGCCTCAAACAACTGCTGCACGCATAACCCCTCAACCACTTCCTCGGTTCGGTTCCACTCCTCCTCTATCTGTCGCCGCTCCCCGGCCGTTAACAGCGGCAGCGTTCCCAGCGCCGCCTCCGGCCTCTCCATCAGCCCCTGCAACAGCGTGACAAAATGCCCCGCCATCC
>QHVI01000185.1 GCA_003223515.1 Candidatus Angelobacter sp. Gp1-AA117 | reverse complement strand
ACCTGAAAGAAAGACGCACACAACTGCGTCCGCTGTGGTTCGCTAAGCTCGAAAAGAATGTGCTTTCCTATTCGCTCAGCCGTCCCAATGACACTGGTACGAATATCAATAATCGGTTCGGCGGTGTCACCGATGCGCGGGTCACCAAGCCCCGGACGGAGGTCTACAATATCGACCATGACCTTCGGCTTGGCATGAACTTTAGCCACTACACTTTAGGTATGGAGGAAATCATTCAATTCGGACGTACCCGCCAGGGCGATGTCCCTGATCCTAATGACCTCACCGCTAATAAAGTTACTGTAGGACCTTTCTTCGAATGGGGATTCAAAAGCAACACTGCTCCATACTGGCGGCTGGTCTTGCGTCCCGCTGATTTCACTGACCAGTTCGCCCGCACTCTGAGAAAATTGACTGGTGCAACGTCGAACACCACCTTCCTTGAAGACCTGCCGGTCCGGCGCAACTTAGCATCCAAAGTGGGTTTACGTTTTGAGGCTCCACAGCGTAAAGACTCCCTTTTTGGGAGCGATGGCAACTCCTACTTCGAGATGGGATACAAGGCCACATACAACATCAATGCCCCGGCCGTGCTGACCTTTAACCCCGGAACAGCCAGCGCAGCAAACTGTTCGCTTGAAGTAGCGAGTCCCACCCTTTCCAATTGTGCCAAGGTTATTCCTGTTGTCACCCCCACGCCCTTGATTACGCGCTTTGACAGCAACTGGCAGCATGGCATTTACAGCACCTCGGTTTTCTCCTTCCCGATCACCAAACGCTTTACCTATAAATCCTCGATTGACGGAGAAGTCCGGTTTGGAGACCACCTGAGTTCCGAGACCTTCTACGCATCATCCTTCGATAACTACCTTCAGACCCGCATCTGGGGCAATTTTGGCTTCGCTCCTCATGTAGGCTGGTTTATCTATGAAAACCAACTCGAACACAATACCGTCACTCGCCGCGTGTTCGATTTGAGCTTGACATACAACTTCGACTGGCACCGCGGACTCGGCCCACGTGCCTTCTTCATGAAACCAGAAACTGCAGCCAAATAAACATTCGAAAGCAGAGGCGCGCTCCCGTGCCTCTGTTTTCTAATTCATCTGTGCCAATCTCTCCATCTGTGTTCAGCTTTTGTTATCTTCTCGCCCTTAGCGTCTTAGCGATCGCATTTGGCGTGGCTCACCGAAGCCCCCGGGGTCGGCGATTTTGTTCCTGCAGAGCGATGATGTGGAGGCTCTGCACGCGGCGGTACGGGGACGCGGCGGCAGACCCAGCGGAATCGAAAGAGTGAACTGGATCAAGATGCGGATGTTTGAAATCCGTGATCCGGATGGGAACGTCCTGTGGTTTGGGCAAAGCTACCATAAGGAGCAGGAGTCTCAGCCGGCGCGGCTCACAAGCTCACGGCTTGCGGCAGGCATTGCCGGAATTGCCCTTTGACGATGTGCCGGCGGCCATCGCTTACTATCGCGACGTGCTGGGCTTTCGTATCAACTATCAGCAGGATGACCTGGGCGTAATGGATCGGGATGCAATCACGGTTTTGCTGATTGCCCGCACCCCGGAGCATAAGGGCATCGGTTCCTTCGGGGACTATGTCTCCAATGCCGATGCGCTGTACGAGGAATTACTCGCCAAAGGCGCAAAGATCCTGGGACCTCCCGTGCGCCGTCCCTGGGGCCTCCGCGATTTTAGGGTGATCGATCTGGAAGGTAATCGAATCACCTTCGCGCAAACGTTTGAATGACAAAGCTCAATGCAGCAAAGTGCCGAAGGCACGGCTGAAAGTAGCGCGGCATGAAGCGTAGCGGAATGCCGGTTACACGTAAGAATGGCCAAGTCCGGCTTTTATAGCATTTTCATGGTTTCGAACCCCCGTTAAGCTCGCGCGCGCTTTCTTCAGCGCGCGAGTAGGGGGTGAGAAATCTGCTCCGCCGTCTGCTTGCATATGCGATGAGCCCTTCCTATTGTCCTGCGGTGGTCTACATTAACGATGAAAATGCTTTAGCCGGACGGCTCAAGCGTCCTATACCGTCGCTCCCTTTGCATTCGAGCCGGCCTCTTGGCTGCCAAACAATTCATCCAGGTTCTTAGCTTTCAGCAGGCGTTCACGAGTCGTATATCGGATGCTCTGTGGAGCATGCACCTGTCCGCCCTTAACCAGCGGTATCGGTCCGATTTCTTTTGCTGGTTCAGAAAAGTAGAGAATCACCTTTCCCGAATCTTTGTACGGCTGGATTGACTTCACCGGCGCAAGATGGGTAATCGCCTGCGTAGGAGCAATTCGGTATGCGGCGATATATTTGATTTGCGAACGCACTGAACCATGAATTCTTACCGCATGCCAGCAATTCTCGCCCAGAAATGTCTCCTGGAAGCCGTCTTCCCGCGCAGGAACAACTACTGTATCGACTTCTTCCGGGTTTAATGCCGTTGCAGCGCTGGTTGCATTTTGAAAAGACATTTCTCCAACCACATCGGCCAGAAATGGCTCGAAATGATAAACGCGCTGGCCCTTGCTGTTCTCATATTTTGAGAGCTCCAGCACCTCCACGGCAAACCGGAATTTATCGGAAAGCACCGTCTCCAGTTCTTCCGGCATGGAATCGATAATCACCAGTGCAGAAAACGGGCTGTCGAATACCAGGTATTCAAGCAGGTGATCGAGATTGCGGTAATTACGTGCCTTCGCGTAGTTCTCGGCACATTGCATGATCTCGGGCTGGCTCTGCAGCGCGTGCAGCAGGACTTTCTTTACTGACAGGCGTTCGCTTTCAAAAGAAAGCGAAAACTGGAGTATCTGCACTGCAATGTGCCGCAGTTGCTCATGCCTTTGCAGTTCATTCTCTACTACGTACAACCGGGGCTTTGAGCCTGAGAGGTCAAGCAGGTATCCGTCAGGAATGTTCTGAAAAGAATTCTTGTTTCCGATCTTCTTTTTAACGTCAAGATAATGCCGGTTCCGCCCAAAAAGCTCCGCCTGCACCTGCAGGATTGCAGCCTCTAATTCAGCCTCTTTCTCGTATTCCACCCGATGATACGTCCCAGCTTCTGTCCACAGAACCGTCATATTTATTTGCCTCCATACAGATAATTGACACTAGCCAGAGCAGGGATAGTATGTCAATCAGTCGGCTCCCTAAGACTTTGGACGGGGAACTCCCCTATAAAATTTCAAAATCAGAAGAAACCGGCGCGTGACTAGGCGACTATGATCCCGCCCGAGCGATTCAATCGTAGACTTCCTTTGATATCATCCAAGTATTATCGCTGAGTTTATCGAGCCTTCCAGACAGACTCATCTGCGACGGCTCTGATTGCTCATGTGGGGGATAATTTGGGACAAAAAGCAATTGAATTAACAGTTGAATTGGCAATTGCCAAATTCGGCGCAGCAGCTCAAAAGAAACTGGCGAATCCTGGCGCCACTGGTCAGCCTGAAGATCAATTGCGAGCCCCGCTAGAGCAGTTGTTCTCCGATGTCGGAAGTCTCTGCAACTTCCCACCGGACACTGTAACTCTTGTCGGTGAATCCTTTTTGGGAGAGCTCAAGACTCGCCCCGATTACTCTGTTACGGTCCATAAGGCCCTCGTCGGTTTCGTAGAAATTAAAGCCCCTGGAAAAGGGGCTGATCCTCGAAAGTTCAAAGATCCTCATGACAAGCAGCAATGGGACAAACTCCAGTCTCTTCCCAATATCATTTACACAGATGGAAATAATTTTAGTCTCTGGCAAGATGGTGACCTTGTTGGTTCTGTTTTGTCTTTAACTGGAGACATTGAGTCCTCCGGCGGCAAAGTAAAGCCACCGCTCGGGTTAGCATATCTCTTCGAGAAATTCTTGCGATGGATGCCTATTCCACCAAAGAGTGCAAAAGAGCTCGCCGTCACAACGGCTCGTCTCTGCCGACTGCTGCGTGAAGAGGTCACAGAACAATTGACGCTCAAAAGCGAGTCTTTAACCACATTGGCTATGGATTGGCGCAAACTCTTGTTTCCTGACGCCACTAACGAGCGCTTTGCTGATGGTTATGCGCAGGCAGTAACTTTCGGCATGCTAATGGCGCGCGCGAAAAAGATCACGTTGACAACAGGGCTCCATCAGGTTGCTGAAGAGTTGAGCAAAACCAGTTCACTCATTGGCGCAGCGCTTCGTTTACTGACGGATAATGTGGAAACACAACAAACACTGAAAACGGCTCTGGGAACGCTCACCCGCGTACTCGATGTTGTGGATTGGGGAAAAATCAGTAAAGGCGATCCTGACGCATGGTTGTACTTCTATGAGGATTTCCTTGCTGTATATGACAATCAACTGCGCAAACAGACCGGTTCCTACTACACACCACCTCAAGTTGTGCAAGCTATGGTTGCGCTCACACATGAGGCACTCCAAACACCCCGATTTGGATTGCATCAAGGTTTAGCCGCACCTACCGTGACTTTGGCTGATCCTGCAGTTGGAACTGGCACCTTCATCTTAGGTGTGCTGCGGAAGATAGCCGACTCTGTACGAGCTGACGAGGGTGAAGGTGCTATCAAAAGTGCGATTCAAAGTGGCCTCAATCGACTGATTGCTTTCGAGATGCAGCTAGGCCCCTTTTCAGTCGCACAACTCCGTATTGCCGCAGAGATTCTTGATTTAACAAAAAACACTCCGAAATCACCAATTCGGATGTTTGTGACTAACACTCTGGGCAATCCGTACGACGACGAGGAATGGATTCCTGGAATCCTTGCTCCTATCGCAAAATCCCGGAAGGAAGCAAACAAGATCAAGCGCGAGGAAACGATCACCGTTGTAATTGGCAATCCTCCCTACAAAGAAAGAGCTAAAGGACTTGGCGGATGGATAGAGACAGCAAGTAAGAATGCGAAAGAACCCGCCCCTTTAATGGCGTGGATTCCTCCTAAGGAATGGGGTGCCGGCGTGCATGCCAAACATCTGCGCAATCTTTATATATATTTCTGGCGATGGGCAACTTGGAAAGTCTTCGACCATGGGCCGGGCAGCAAATCTGGCATCGTTTGCTACATTACAGTGGCTGGCTTCCTCAGTGGACCCGGGTTTCAAAAAATGCGTGAGTATCTGCGCCGTATTTGTGATGATATTTGGGTAATTGATTGCTCGCCTGAAGGGTATCAGCCTGACGTGAATACACGAATATTTCAGGCTGTCCAGCAGCCAGTTTGTATTGTATTGGCGTCACGGTCGGCAAAGCACGCAATTGACGCGAATACCCCCGCCAATGTTAGGTTTCGAGAACTACCACTGGGTCGGCGGGAAGAAAAGTTTGAGGCGCTCTCAAAATTGCGACTGACTGACAATGGATGGATCGAGTGTCCACAAGAATGGCGTGCTCCATTTCTGCCCGCATCAACGGGTGCGTGGGCCGGATTTGCCAGTTTAGAGGAATTGTTTATCTATAATGGAGCGGGTGTCCAAACGAAGCGGACATGGGTTATTGCTCCCGATGCAGACTCGCTCATCCGCCGTTGGGAGGCTCTCCTAGAGGCTGATCCGATCAAAAAAGAGATCTTGTTTCACGCTACTCTGCGTGGTGGCAAACCGGCAGACAGGCATATTCGCTCAATTGTTCGAGAGGGGATTCCTGGATACCAACCAAATCTTACGCCTCTAATAGAGGAAAAAGGCTCCTGTTTACCTCCTGTGCGGTACGGTTTCCGCTCTTTCAACCGCCAATGGATCATCCCCGACGCTCGCCTCATCACGCAGCCAAATGCAGAGCTCTGGCGCTCCCGCTCTGAGCGTCAAATCTACCTAACAGGGTTTACTGAAGAATCACCGACAAGCGGCCCAGCAGTCACTTTTACAGGACTTGTCCCTGATCTTCATCACTACAAGGGATCATTTGGTGGGCGTGTTTTTCCTTTATGGCTAGATGATAAATGCACCCAAGCAAATCTTCGCCCAAAGCTAACTGCATATCTCAAAAATAGACTTGGCATTTCGGTATATCCAGAAGATTTCATGGCATACATTGCCGCAGTTATCGCACAGCCTGCATTCACAGCACGATTTCAGAATGATTTATCAACACCAGGATTGCGTATTCCTTTGACTGCTAATTTGTCAACTTTCAATGAAGCAGTTGAGCTAGGCAACAGCGTTATTTGGTTGCATACTTTTGGTGAGCGCATGGTTGATGTAAAGAATGGACGTCCTGCACAACCTCCAAGGCTTCCTCCTGACAAGGCCCCTTACATTCCGGCATCTGGTGCTATTCCCTTAGAGGCAAATGCAATGCCGGACTCCATGACTTACGATGCAGGTAAATGCCGTCTTCTGATAGGTGGAGGACATGTAGAAAATGTGCAAGCTAAGGTCTGGGCCTATGAAATATCAGGAAAGCAGGTGTTGCCTCAATGGTTTAGCTATAGGAAAGCTCACCGCGAAAGACCCATTATTGGGGAAAGACGTACTCCTTCCCCGCTAGCTGATATCCAGCCAGATCATTGGCTTCCGGAATATACGACAGAGCTTATTAATGTTCTAAATGTGCTCGCGTTACTCGTAGAGCTTGAGCCCAAGCAGGCAGAACTGCTGGAAAAGATTTGCACAGGTCCATTAATCAGCCATGACGATCTTCGTCTTGCTGGTGCATTAGACTTACCACCTAAACCCAAGAAAAGTAAACAAAAGCAAAGCGGGCCAAAGTTGTTTGATTCAGACGAAATACAGCAGCAATAAAGCACTGTTGAATGATATCTTCTACGACATCTTTAGGATGGGAAGAATTCTTTCTTTCGGTAGCACATTGGCTCCGGACCTTTGCAGATCAACATTGGCCCCTGGAATCCGATGGCTCTGGCTCTGAAACATATCTAGCAATGCATCGGCTGTTCAAATCTTTTCCATTTAGAGCAGATGTACTGTTGCTCGACACAGATGGAATTGAGTCCCCATTGAAAGAAGGACGATATGCTGCGGCGATTCGATATAACATTTCTCCAACCAGCAGCTACCACGTAATTTTTCATGGGATTATTCCACTTAGTGACATTGCTCCTTATGAGGCCTTGTTAAAATCTGTTCTACACATAGAAAGCGAAGATGCAAAATCTTCTCTCATGTCGCTTAGCCTCCGGTCGATTTATGCCCGGCCGCATTTTGTGCACATTGTTCGTAATGATCCCAGAAATTCTCCTGCCTTATATGCAGCAGACTTAGCACTGCACCTACCGGATTTAAAAGATATCTTTTCCTCCCGTACCGACTTTAACACCAGGTACAATCTTCAACCGGATCCTATTTTAGATGAAAGTATACTGCTGGAGATTTCCCGTGCGGCTGCAGGATTCTTTCCATACACGCGCAAAGACGCTATACAAAGAATTCAAGAGGACGTCTCCAATATTCAGCTTATTTCGCATATACCGGAACACGTTCATCGGGCTTTTCTAATAGCCAAGCGCCTCTATATCTTTGGATTATTTGAATATCACTTCTTCACCGTCTCGGCGCACTATTGCTATTTGGCTGTCGAGTCCGCCATTTATCATCGGTGGAATCTTGCCCTCCCGAACCCTACAGTACTCCAATACGGTTCCGACAGTCTCTCAGTTCCGAAAACTGGCCGACGTTCAATTGAGATGATCTGCAAACAACGCGGATGGAACAAGTCAAAGACACTGGTAAATGGACGACCTTATCCAGGACGAGTCGGCCAAGTACTGTACCAATTACACCAGGACAAGATCGTTTCTGATTGGCAGCACAGGCGACTTCGGGACGTATGGATGAAGCTTCGAAATTATCACTCTCATCTGGAATTTGTCTCAATAACCGGACCAACGGACACGTTGGAACGTGCTGCTGAAGTCATTAATACGCTTTTCGATTCAGTCAAACCGTAAATGCCTGTCGCAATTTGAACTTATCAACAAAAAGGATTTGACATCAATAAACCTATGTGACACGATGTGTCATAATGTTTTCTACTCGTCAGGCAGCAAAAAGACTTGGTATAGGGGTTAAGACGCTCAGCCGCTATATCGCGATAGGCAAAGTTCCTGCTCCCACAATTCTTAAGGCCGGCAATACCAGCCTGCATGCTTGGACGGAAGAAGAGATAGAATGTGTCCGAAAACTCCTGCCAACTATTGCCAACGGCAGGAAAACTCGGTATCAGAAGAAGCAATCTGCTATTAAAACTAAATCCGCACAGCCGGGGGCCCCGATGGCTGTGCCACACAAGCAACGCAAGCCCCGCAGTTGATCTGCGGGCTGAAACCATCAACCAGCGGGCACACGCCGGTGGTCGAACACCGACGCGGCCCTAACCAGATTGCCTCACGAGGAGGGCAACATGGCTGTTATCTACCGTATACGTCCTTTCTTTTGGACGCAAATTCGTTGTGTTTGCGTCTACGCCTCAACATCAGCAAAACTAGCTTTTGGTTCCTGGCTCTTAGCTTCTGGTCTCTCACTCCGCCGGGTTTTCATTCACCCATTTTCCAATTTATCCACTTACCCATTCTCCTGCGGAGGTCTGCTATGAAGAACACCAGAATCCAAACCAGATCCAAGAGCAAGACGGCCGCTACCAAAAGACAACATCGCTCTTCCATGCCTGCGCTGGTTCAGCGTGGGATTGCGCACCGTCGCTTTGTTGAGTTTCCGGGGATGAAAGGGAGGACGGTCGAGAAGATCGAACTTTTCACCATGTCTGACTATCACTCGCTCACCGTTTACTTTCAGGACAAGACGTTTTTGAGCCTGGTCCTCGAGCCTTCCCTGCTCCTCGACTCCCACTTCTCTGACGTCAGTACCGGAGACGAGCGCATCGTCAAGCGCTGGCCCACGGTACGGAGCGCCACGAGCAACGACCGCGCCAAAGATCGGTAGATCGGGTCATCGGGGAATCGGGTCATGCAGGCCGGGACAGGTCTGGTCATCAGAAGGCCCGGTTCCCCAGCGATCCGTATGCTCCACATCCGTCCTCTTGAGGAATGTTCAGGGGCTGAGTGCTGACTGCTGACTGCTGACTGCTGAGTGCTTGGAATTTGGCCCCCAATTTTCCTCGTTCACCCTCTTGACTTCTATGCGACATAGTAATATTGTTACAGCGTCACCCAGGTGACGTGCTGTATTTGTTCTTTGAAAACTGAATACCGTGATTGATTTTCTGCCCGGCAGGAAACTGACGCCCAGGGCCGAAGTATATCCGCCATGCCGTTGTCCCTGTCACAAGATTCTCCACGAACATCTCTCAGGGTGGCAGCGGTAGTGTGAGCAGTTTCCGGCTGGGAGCTAGTGCTCTGACCGTGTGATTTTTGGGACATAGCCAGCGAAGCTGGCACTGGAGTTTCTACATTTTTAGGCCGCTGCGGCAGCGGCTAGGGAGCGATCTGTAAGCTCAATGCCCAGCGGACGAAGGAGTTCCGGGTGTTCCACCATCTCTTTTCTAAGCAAGGTGATTAAGTCCAAGCAAGAG
>QHVI01000205.1 GCA_003223515.1 Candidatus Angelobacter sp. Gp1-AA117 | reverse complement strand
GCGTCAGAGCTTTTGCTTTCAACTCGACAAAGCCAAACTCAAAGCTGCCGAGCAGCGCGACGGCCATTATCTTCTACGCAGTAACCTGACGGGGGAAGATCCAGCGATCTTGTGGACGCGCTACGTGCAGTTGACCCAAATTGAGAGCGCCTTTCGCTCCTTAAAAAGTGACTTGGGAATTCGTCCTATCTACCATCAACTGGAGCATCGCGCTGATGCCCATGTCCTGATTGCCTTTTTAGCCTACTGTTTGCAAGTCACTCTGAAGAATCGCCTCATGATTCACGCACCCGGATTGACTGCTCCTGCGGTTCTGGAGAAGCTGGCCACCATCCAGATGGTGGAGGTTTGGATTCCTACGCTGGATGGTCGCTGGCTGGTACTCCCCCGCCATACCCAACCGGAAAAAGATGTTCAAGCCCTGCTGGATCAGCTTCACATTACTCTTCCTCCGCAACCACCACCACGCATCAAGGCGGTTTCTGGCACTCCATCAGCAGCAGAAAAAAACACTGGCTCATCTATTTTGTGGTGAAGACCTTTGAAGTACCCTGACTGATTCTGAAGAACTTAGCCAAGTCCTGACCCGCGAACTGCGAAAGTCAGGCTAAGAAGCTGGGGGATCAGCCCGAGCGGCCTTAGCAAACATATTCGACTGGGAAATGCTTCCTGCTCCGCAGATCGTCAAAGCAGGCAGATTCAGCGTACATGTCTGGACGGAGCAGGCCATTGAGAATGCCTTAAACTTCTGCCGAAGATTGCTAGCTAGCGGCAGAAAAACTCGTCACCAGAAGCAAAAGCAGGAGAAGAAACAAACCAAACGTAAACCGAAGTAAGACAATAACCAAGAGGCAGCGCCAAGTGCTAGAACACCGAGCACGCCTAACCGAATGGCGTCTGCACAAGAGGCAGACAAACGATGGCTGCCTTTTACTACATACGTCCTCTCTTCTGACCGAAAATATTTGGCCTTTGCGTTCTCAATTACCCACTTACCCCATTTATTACCGAAAGCGGAGGGTGGCCTCCACAAGGTGGAGTTCTTCACCACGCCCGAATACCACTCGCTCACCCTCTACTTTGAAGACGAGACCGCGCTCACCCTTGTCCTCGACCTCTGCTTCCTTGTCTCAGCCAGCTTTTCCGACGCCAGCACGGGAGAGCAGCGCATCCTCAAACGCTGGCCTGTGATCCGCAGCATGACCAGCCGGGTCTGATCTCGAAGCAAGGGGCGTTCACTCGGCACCCGTTTTGTTGCTTGAAAATTGATCCCAGATTTTGTCGTCCGGCCGTTTTTACGGTCGCCGGATGATCTTGCCGTTCTTCATCACGAAGTTGATCTTGCGCAGAGACTCGATGTCATCGAGCGGATTTGCGGGCATGGCGACGATGTCGGCGGCCAGTCCGGGAGTGAGCGTTCCGCGTTCCTGGTTGATGCGCAGAAGTTCTGCCGGATTGCTGGTCATGCATTTCAGGATGTCTGCCGCAGGAACTCCCGCTTCACGCCACACGCTGAGATAGTCGAACATCAGGTCGGCGCGGGTCTTATTGGGGACCTCAATCACGGTGTCGGTGCCAAACGCCATCTTTACGCCGACACGGTAGGCGCGGCGCAGCCGGTTGATGATTTTGGGCGCGAGCACTTCCGGCGGCGGGAAGATGCCCCCTGAGGTGCCGACGATATCGAGCTGCGATCTGGGCGTGTCGGTGCCCACCAGGAAGATGCCTTTGGCTTTCATCTTCTGCAGTTGCTGATCGGTGAGGAAGAAGCCGTGCTCCACGGAATCGACACCGCCATCGATCACGTTATCGGCAGCTTCTCCGCCGTAGACGTGCACGGCCACGGCGCGGCCTGCGTGATGGGCCTCATCGACTGCGGCTTTCACTTCGTCGAGTGAAAGATGGTATGGACTGTTGTCGGCCACCAGCTTGATGACATCCACGCCGTAATAAATGTTCTGGCGCACGGCCTTGCGCATCTCTTCGGAGGTATCGGCATCGATGTATTCATAGCGCCAGAAGGGGCCCTGCTCGGGAGGAATGGAGGTTGACTGGCCGCCGAAGGGAGCGATGATCTTGCCTGCCGTGAGAATGGTAGGACCGTCAAACATGCCGGCCTGCACGCTGCGGCGCACGTCTTCAAGGGCATAGTTGCCGTCATTGCCCAGGTCGCGGATGGTAGTAAAGCCCGCGTGCAGCAGATCCTGAGCATTCCTGAGACCGCGCAGCCCGCGATAGGTGGAGCTCTCCTTTAAATAGAACGATTCAAAGGGTGCGTTGCCGCCGGTGACCTCGGTGAGCGTGAGGTGCACATGGGTGTCCATCAGGCCGGGGCAGAGCCACTCGTGAGAAAGATCGACGGTTGTGGCTCCGGCGGGAATGGAAAGACTGGGGCCGATCTCTTTGATCTTTCCATCCTGGACGAGGATGATCTGGTTGCGGGCGACGGAGCCTTTAACCGGATCGACAACGCCTCCGGCGCGGATGGCGATGATGTTCTGGGGAAAAGCCTGAATGCTGATCAGTGTGAGGAAAAGAGCAAGGCGCTTCAGCATGTGTCCCTCCGGGAAGTGACATTCTAGCGAAAAACCTTACTGCTGATGACGCGGATGAACGGATGAACGCTGATTAACCCAATCTCACACAGATCAACACAGCGTAGCGAAGCCACAACCCAAACCTTTAACCGCAGAGGCCGCAAAGGACGCAAAGGTAACAAAAGTAGTTGATGTGTATTGAATTTGGCGGTGTGTTGCTCCCTATGGACCGCACCCGCCCTTGGCCAATGCCACTTACTTAAGAGCTGAACACCCGACCGGAATTCAGGATTTTCATAAATAGCCCACAACGCGGGCGAAAGAGGTTAGCCCGGCGCGTAAGCGCCGGGACTGGAGTTTCTACATAATTTTATAAAGTTGATTCTCCCCCTGAGTAAACTCTTGATCCAGTTAACTGTTTGTTGTTTCATTGCTTAGAATGAAGCGCAAGAATGTTCTTCGCTCGCGGGAAAA
>QHVI01000020.1 GCA_003223515.1 Candidatus Angelobacter sp. Gp1-AA117 | reverse complement strand
TGCTGAACAACGGTTTGGGCTGCCCTATGGTAAGACGGTGGCGGTGCTGCAACAAGGCTGGGGACTGCTATTTTGAGCCCATATTTATTGAGCACAATTGCCCCCACAACAAACTAGGAGTTGTTTGGCATTATGCACTCCCACGGAAGAATGAAATTGGGGCTTTACCCCTTTTCAGTTTCCTCGTGGAGGTGCGCGTAATCGGGAAACGCACGATCCGGATCAATTCTCTATTGCCATTTCACAGGTTGCAACAGCCAATTAAATCTGAATCGGTCTGGATATTTTTCCATATCCTCCAACAGAGCAGAACGATGTTCTTTCAGAAAGCGCACATTCGGCCAAAGATCAATAAGGCGATTCAAACACTCAAGGTCACCGATGTCTAAAGCCGTTTTAGAGGAGATTGAAAGCACCACAGCGAGCGATTGCTGATAAAAGTCCATGAATGTGAGTCTACCCTTGAGGTCGTTATGCTCCCAACAGCAACCGATACAGTTACTGGCAATGTAACCTTTGTTGCAATCGAATCGGTCAAGTCCGTTGTAGACGTATGAATTCTTGGCTTTCTTGTTTACCTTTCGAGATGGGGGAGCTGCACAGAAATAACAAGGCTGGCTGGTAAGCTCAAAGAAAATCTTTTCAGTCAGAGTGAATTCTAAACCCTGCTTGGCCGCTCGCCTTTTATAGTTGTTGTACAGGCGCTTGAAACTGGCAGCATATCCATCCCTATTTTTGTATGTCAGTGGGTCTGGACATGTGACCTTTGCAATTCCGAATGGATAACCACCGATTTTCGTCAGGTGGGGGTGACCCTCAGGCCACTCGCCGTATGTTATTGACATGAACGTCTTCACCCCGTTTCCTTCTAATACTAGATTGCTCGCCAATCGTTTTCAGCCCAACGTTTTCATGCTTGAGGAACAGCCCTAGCCTCTATGCTAGCCCTTCGGATGAATTTCTGATCCGAGCCGTGCTTTTGCAAGACGATTCCGGTACACCGATGCTGGTGATCACCAGGCGCTCTCGGAGAACCTTGGCCAAATGCTGCGGGGCTGGGCATTTGGTACGACATTGGCGCAGGAACGCGTGACCGGCTGGACTTAAAATAGGTGGAAAACTGATAGCTATTCCCACGAGCATTTTAGAGATTGCTAGTCTTCACGCAAATGAAATCCTCTCCCGCCTGTCAAACGTAGAGCGTAGCGTGGGCCGTCCGACGAATCCGACCGTGTATTCTGCCAGAGAGTTCAAGCAGAAGATCGCGAACGGAAATCATTTCTTAAACGCGGTAATGAAGGGCAAGAAGGTATTCCTGATTGGAAGCGAGCATGAGCTTAGAAAAATGGCTGGAATACGGGTGGGTAAAACGCGAGGCCAGCAGTCCAAATGAAATAAGGTCTCCTGAGTATTGTGAAGCGCAGCTTGAATGATTCCAAGGTAACCGCCATCTCGGCAGACCTTCGCTTTACCGCTGCCTTCAATGCCGCGCTGGCTGCGGCCACTACGGCGCAGGGCATCCGGTTATCGGGCTCCCAGCCAACCGGGGCACCACCTGAATATGTCTTTTTGAAAACCGGCTACTGTGGGGTGACTACCAGGGGCGCTACTGCACCGATGGAGGTGTCACCCTGTAGTCCCAGCATCTGAATCGGCTGGGCGGAGGTGATGCGCACTGAGGCTCCATTCACGAAAATGCCCAGGGGAAAAACCTCCAGCAGATCGCGTGCCACCCTGGTGCGTGATTCCAGTAAGAAGTTGAGCGACTGCAGCACCTGGTTGGTGGAGGAGAGCAGTTCCAGCTTTACCGGGGCGGCTGTGGTGTTTGGATTCTGCAGGGCCAGGCCAGTGAATACCGTCTGGCTTTTGGTCCAGGGCAATGTGGCTGAAGTATATTTCTGGCTGGAGAAGATGGGATAGCTGGCGGCCAGCAACGGACGCAAGCTCTGTCCAACTGCGTTGGCGCGCAGATAGGAGTAATACGTAACTTTTTCAGCCGTGTTCTTATCAATAACGCGAATACGCGTTCCTTGCAGTTGTATGTCGCGGTCGAGTGTGACATCAATCCGGCTGGAAGATACGGCATCGGCGGTCACGACAGTGGCTCCCTCCACCTGGACTTTCGGCGCTGCGGGAAGATTCATCCCGGTGATCGAGAACGGAGTGCCTGCCGGAATGAGCCCCTCTCCAGGCAGCACGTCTGTAATCGACATATGCCCGCCGATCGTCAATTTGCCGGGAGCGCTTTCCTGCGGATAAGGCAGGCCGGTTGCCGGATCGATGAAGAAGGACGAGTTGAGGTCGATGTTGAGCGGCACTTGTGTGCCAACCACGGCATCCGTTTTTACGGGAAAGGTGATGGTCAGAATCGGATAGTCGATTGCGTTTGTGCCAAAAGTAAAGTTGGGCGAGATGAAATTGACCTGCAGGCCGCTGGCGCCCTGCACAGCCACACCACACGCCTGACCTGAAGGATCATTGAGGGAGAGGCCGCGCGCCGGTCCGGTGCTGGTAGTCGGGATCGTAGGAGTGGTGCTGCCGCGGCCCATCGGCTTGGGCTCGGTTAAAAGTAATTGATATTGAAAAATTCCGCCCGGAGGAACAGTTGCATCGTTCACGCTCAGCGATACACCGGCAAAGGGCGCTGGGACTGGTTCCCCGGCGGCCGCAGCCTTGGCCGTTTTGGCAGCCGCTGTTGGTTTGGCGAAGAACGACAGATCGCGCAGTACAGTACCAGCAGAACATAAGGTGGCTGCGCAGAGAAACAAACCTGTAACTGAAACGATCCTTCGCGAATGCATCCACTGCAACATTCTTACTTCTCCTCAACGGTTACGGCTTTACGGTTCCAACCCGAAAATGTTCGCGGCTGGAACTGACAACCGCCTTACCTGAAGCATCCAGAGCGGTCACCTGCCAGTTGTATGGCTTTCCCGTATGGATAAGGCTCTTCCAGTCTGGTGTCACGGAAAGGACGTTTTGGTTGACCGTCTCTTGCCGCACCAGAGTGCCATCCACCTCGGTCAGTTCAACCCGATACGATGTTGCACCGGGATAAACATCCCAGCGGAAATTTTCCGGGAGACCCTTGAGGTCGCCTGATGGTCCGATCAGCCGGATACTCTGCGACCTCAGGATTTGGCCAGGATTAGGATTATTTAATCCTGCATTTAATTGGGGTGCGGCCTGGTGCTCAGAAATATAGAGTGAAACACTAAAAATAATAATCAGTGCAACTGCTACTGCTGCAATAGCATACGAATTACGAAAGAAGTTACGGAAAAAGCCCAGGCGGCCCGCAACTGCCGTCTGCGGGGCTGATTTCAAGGAATTGCGGCCTAACTGGGCGGTAATCCAGGCGACGGCTGCGCCTTCATCGTGCGCCGGAGCCGCCGATTCAAAGTTCTTCAGCATGGCCAGCTCGGTCTGGCAGCGTGGACACTCGGCGAGATGCGCATTCAATTTTTCATCCGGAAGAGGAACGCTTTCCGCCAGGCGCTCCAGATCATTGATAGAAAGACAGTTCCCAGTCGTGGACACGGCTGCGCGCCACGCCTCCCGGGATTTATTATTATCGGCCATTGATCTCACCTTCGATCGCGCCTTGTGCGCGGGCTTTCCATCGACTGACTGCTTTCTCCAGTTTCCGTTTAGCGCTCACCAGGTAAGCCTTGGCGCCGCTGGCGTTTTCCAGTTTGAGTACCCGCGTGATTACATCCAACGGAAGTTCTTCGGAAAAATGGAGTGTGAAAACCACTTTTTCTGTTTCTCCCAGCGCTTCATTCATGATCTGCCGCGCCAGGTCTGCCGCTTGCCGGCGTTCCAGGCCGGCAAATGGGTCGTGGCCACCCATATCCGGAAGCGTGTCTATTACCTCTTCTTCCGAAGTCATGTTTGGAGCGTTGCCTCTGGCTCTCACTGCATTGAGACAATGATTGCGGGCGATGGAGAACAACCAAGTGGAAAATTTTGACTGGCCTTTGAAGGAGGGAAGATTTTGATAAGCCTTGGCGCAAATTTCCTGGGCCAGATCGGCCGCTGACTCGCGGTCGCCGGTGAATCCCAGGCACCAGCGCGCCACCTTTACATGATGGCGGCGAAAAAGCTCATTTAAATACAGTTCTGCGGAGGAACTCCGTTCCTCAGAACGGTATCGGGCAATGAGTGCTTCATCGGAGAGGTCTTCCCACTGCATTACCGGGATTATAGCAATGGCGGAACTGGCCCGTTCCGGCACAGAGACGCTGGAAGGAGAGCTTGCCAACGCCTCCTGGCCGGAACGGATACAGCGCTTCTCTTCAAAACGGTCTGGAATGCAGTCCGTCTGTACGGGATAGAGTTGAAGCGCCGTGCTGGGTTGAGCAGCCAACCTGGATACCTTCTATGGAGTAAGACACACACACCCACTCCTGCGGAACAACTTTTTTAAATGAGGGCTCAAGGATCAGCGTGCCTTCAAGTCTTCCAGTTCTTCCAATGTACGTGGCCAGTCTTTGCCGAGCAGGCGGCTCAGGGAACGGTCGGCCAGCAGCTTCCCTTGGGTCTGGCAGGGTGCGCAGTAGTTGGTTTCATTCGAGGCGTAGCGTATCCGCTGGATTTTGGCGCGGCATCGCGGACACGGCTTCCCATACTTTCCATGGACAGCCATGGCTTCATGAAACGCAGTAACCTTTTCCGGGAACTTAGCTCCCGACTGCGTGCGCAGGTCGTGAGTCCACTTGTTCAGCGTGTGGCGTGTTGCTTCGAAGAGCCGGGTGATCTCTGCTTCATTCAGCCGTTGGGTCAAAGTTACCGGTGAGAGCTGGGCAGCATGAAGTATCTCGTCAGAGTAGGCATTGCCGATTCCGCTGAATATATGCGGATCGGTAAGGGCGCGTTTCAGCGTGTGGTTGGTGGCTGTAAGCGCCGCTCGAAACTGCTCCAGCGAGGCGGCAAACACGTCAATTCCACCGGGATCGAGCTTCGCCAGCCCGGCCTCTCCCGCCACGAGGTGCAGTGATGCGCGTTTGCGCGTGCCCGCTTCAGTCAGAGTGAGAGTGCCTGAATCGAAATGGAGTGCCGCAAGCGTGCGACGGCCATCCGGAGTTACGCGGCGCCGGCTCCAGTGCAGCCTGCCGGCAATCATGAGATGAAAGACCAGCCAGAGATGGTTTTCGAAACCGAGGGCAATCCGTTTTCCTACGCGGCGCAGTTCGGTTATCTTTTTGCCCTGGATTGATTCAATGGGAGGATCGACGGTGCGCAGCAGAAAAGGCCCGCGAATCTCCGCCTGCTCAAGAACGTGGTCTTGAATACGCTGCTCCAGCGCTTCAAGATAGACGACGATGTCCGGCAGTTCCGGCAACTCGCACCTACCAAAACATTAGAACCCGCCTGCCCAAGTGTCAATTCACTTTCTCAACCTGCTATAACAACATCAGTGGTTTATGAACAGCAACCATTTCTCTTCCCTCTTCAACGTGCGTTATCCCATCATTCAGGCGCCCATGGCAGGGGCATCCACACCGGAGATGGCGGCTGCGGTTGCGAATGCCGGTGGCTTGGGATCGCTGGCCGCCGCTTATTCCACGCCTGCGCAAATCGCAGAGATGGTGGCACGCATGCGGCAACTGACTGACCGGCCATTCAATGTGAATCTGTTCGCCATTGAGTTTCCTCCGGCTCCCGATGATGTTTCGGCAGCACTGGCACTGATGGCGCCTTTTTATCAGGAGCTTGGAATTGGAAAGCCGGAGCGACCCTCTGCCGGTCCCACATTCGAAGAACAGACACGGGTGCTTCTTGAATTGGATATTCCCATCTTCAGCTTCACCTTTGGCGTGCCCTCGCCGACGATCCTGCAGGCATTCAAGGCCAAAGGAACAAAGATCATTGGCACAGCGACCACGGTGGCTGAGGGAAAGATCCTGGAAGCAGCAGGAGTGAATGCGATTGTGGCGCAGGGCAGCGAGGCCGGGGCACATCGCGGAACTTTCAATCATCCGTTTGAACAGGCGATGGTCTCGACTATGGCGCTGGTGCCGCAACTGGTACGCAGTGTCTCTTTGCCGATCATTGCTTCAGGCGGCATCATGGATGGCAAAGGCATACGCGCTGCTCTTGAGCTTGGAGCGGCTGCGGTACAGCTTGGCACAGCATTCCTCGTCTGCCCGGAATCGAGTATTCCTGAGTGCTACAAAAAGGCTGTCCTGAATGCCACGGATGACAGCACCCAGATCACGCGCGCTTTTTCGGGAAGACCAGCCAGAGGCATTCGCAATCGCTTCATGCTCGAAGGTGAGGCTCATCCGGAGGTAATACTGGCATTCCCCTGGCAAAATAATCTCACGCGTCCTATGCGCAACGCGGCTGCAAAGGCGAACAATCCAGAAATGCTTTCGTTATGGGCAGGACAAGCCGCTTCACTGGCCCGCCCGCTGAAGGCGGCTGATCTGCTCAGGACGCTGGTGAATGAAGCAGGATGGTAAGCAGCCGATCAGTTCATCTGTGTTGATCGGTGGTTAGATTCTTGTTTTTCAGCGCACTCAGCGTTCATCAGCGGCAAAATTAGAATTCCGGCTCTGTTGTGATATTTAGTTGGCGCTCACCGGACATGCTATAACTTTGCCCGGAGACTCCCTGCATGTTACGAAGAGCATTTGTTTTCCTGCCCGCTGTTTTTCTGCTGTCACTCACAGCCTTTGCACAGAAACCGCCACTCCTGCCGGAGCAGGATGTAAAGGCGCTGGCGCAGGAACTCTCCGGCGAAACCGCCATGCGCAACCTGGAGGGAATCGTACGCAATCACCGCCAGCGCGGATCACAGGGATTTCATGCCGCCGCTGAACTGGTGGCGGAGCGGGCCCGTGCCTACGGCCTGAGCGATGTGACCATTCTTCAGTTCCCTGCCGACGGGAAAATCTTTTACGGCACGCAGCGCTCGCGCATGCCCTGGGACGCAGAGTTTGCCGAATTATGGGAGATGAAGAAAGAAGGCGAGCAGTGGAAGCCTTCGGTGCTGATGGCCAGCTATGAGGCCGTCCCGGTAAGTTTGGCCGAGGACAGTGAGAGCGCGGATGTGACTGCCGACCTGGTTGATGTAGGCAACGGTACGGCAGAAAACGACTACACCGGAAAAGATGTGCGTGGCAAGATGGTGCTGGCGGCGGCACAGCCCGGCGCAGTGCAGGAACTGGCTGTCGATAAATTCGGCGCGGCTGGCATCATCAGCTATGCCCTGAATCAGCCGCAGGCATGGCGCGGTGAAGATGAAAACCTCATCCGCTGGGGCCACCTGGAATCATTTCCGAAAATCAGGACCTTTGCTTTCATGGCTTCGCTTAAAATGGCGCGAGCGTTGCGTGAGCGGCTGGCGCATGGCGAGCAGGTGCGGCTTCATGCTGTGGTCCGCGCGGGACAACATCCTGGAAGTTACGAGATTGTGACCGGCACGATTCCGGGCGCCGATCCCAAGCTCAAGAGCGAAGAGATCGCCTTCAGTTGCCATCTCGATCATCAGCGGCCGGGAGCCAATGACAATGCCAGCGGATGTGTGACCATTCTCGAAGTCGCGCGCACGCTGCAAAAGCTGATCAAAGAAGGCAAACTGGCGCCGCCGCAACGAACTATCCGGTTTATCTGGCCGCCGGAGATCGAGGGTACCGAGACGCTGCTGAATGCCAAGCCGGAATTTGCGCAGCGCATCAAGGCTGTCATCCACATGGATATGGTAGGTGGCGGCCCAGTCACGAAAGCTATCTTTCATGTCACCCGCGGACCGATGAGCCTGCCGTCGTTTGTGCACGATGTGGCGGGAGCATTCGCAGATTTCGTAAATCGGGAGACGGAAAAATTTGCCAAAACCGGTTCAGGCGGCTATCCGCTGATCTCACCTGAAGGCGGCAAGGAACCGTTGCGCGCCGAATTCGCACCTTATTCCATGGGCAGCGATCATGATGTTTACCAGGAAGGCGGCTTCCGCATCCCGGCGATTTACCTGAATGACTGGCCCGATCGCTACATTCATACCAATTTCGATTCTGCGGCCAATATCGACCCTACCAAGCTGAAGCGGGCAGCGTTCATAGGGGCGGCCAGCGGATATTTTCTTTCACGGCCAGAGTTTCAGAGTGCGCCGGACTTTCCGGGTTCAATCCTGCTTTCAGAAGCACAGAACATGATTGACTCTATGCGCAGGGCAAATGGCCTGAATAAGGATGAAACGGTGAGCATGGTGCGTGCTCATTACAATTACATGCAGCAGGTAGTTCAATCGCTGAGTACATCGCTTGGGCTAGAAAACGTGGAACTTCCAGGTACACCGCCGGGTTTACCGGGAGTTCAAAACCTGCCTCCTGAGAAGCCAGCCAGCGGTGACGGTCTGCTCATCTTCACGCGCAACCCTCAGCCGAAAGGACCGCTGGCCGTTTTCGGTTATGACTATTTTGAAGATCATTCCGGTAAAGCAGGAATTGCGAGACCCAAGCTGCTCGATTACCAGGGACTCTGGGGTGCAGGCGAGGAATACGCTTACGAGACGCTGAACTTCGTGGGCGGCAAGCACAACGCGCAACAGATTCGCGATGCCGTGTCTGCCGAGTACGGGCCAGTGCCCCTGGCAATGGTAGTGGAGTATTTGCAGGCGCTGGCCAGGATCGGCGTTCTGGTGCAGCAGCATTAGTCATACCTGCTAGAATTTCAGTAGAGACTTACACGGATATGTTTGGCCACCACTTGCTAATTGTGTGTCCTGGTCAAACAAGGAGAGCAGTATGGCACTCATGAAAACTTCGAATCCTGCATTGAACGACAACACCTTCAGAGGCGAAGGCGTTGCATTTGGCGATACCATGACCCTGAGCGGCACGGTCAACAAGACCGGCTTGCTGCTGATATGCGCGATTGCTACAGCCGCCTGGTCGTGGAATGTCGCTACCACCTCACCGGATCGCGCCATCGGGCTGCTGCTTCCGGGCTTGATCGGTGGACTGATCGCCGCCTTTGTCACCATCTTCAAGAAATCATGGGCACCGGTGACCGCGCCCATCTACGCACTGCTGGAAGGGCTGGTGCTGGGCAGCATCTCTTCCCTCTTTGAACAGCGCTATCCCGGCATTGCCATTCAGGCGGTGGGTCTTACTTTCGGCACGCTGCTGGCGATGCTGATCGCGTATCGCGCAGGCATGATTCGTGTCACCGACAAGTTCCGACTGGGCGTGGCAGCAGCCACTGGTGGCATTGCCCTGTTTTACTTTCTCACATTTATTCTGGGTTTCTTCGGCATCCGGTTCACCTCGCTCTACGGTTCAGGAATGATCGGCATTGGCTTCAGCCTATTCGTGGTGGTGATTGCGGCGCTGAACCTGGTGCTGGATTTCGACATGATCGAAAACGGCGTCAACTCGCGAGCGCCGAAATACATGGAGTGGTACGGCGGCTTTGCGCTGCTGGTCACGCTGATCTGGCTGTATTTTGAAATCCTCCGCCTGCTGGCCAAGTTCCGCGACCGGAGATGAAGACAATTAGTAAATGAGTAATTTGGTAATGGGTAAACGAATTGGAAGGGAGATGCGGTAAACGTCTCCCTTTTACTTTAGGTGATAGCGACAGACTAACTTCTCATGGAGCCCATCTCACATTTTTTCTATTCCGACCGTCTGAAGTTGCAATTCTGGGATTACGGGCAGGATGGCAAGCCGTCACTGGTGCTGGTGCATGGCGGACTCGATCACGCCCGCATGTGGGACTGGGTAGCACGTTCCCTGCGCGAGCATTATCACGTCTATGCCCTGGATCTGCGCGGACACGGCAACAGCGCCTGGGCTCCGGGAGCGATGTACGGCGTGGCCGAGCATGTGCTTGATCTCTCGGCGCTGCTCGATATTATCGGTGAGTTCCCGATTCGGCTGGTCGGCCATTCGCTGGGCGGCATCATTGTTCTGCACTACGCGGGAATTTATCCCGACCGTGTGCGTAAAGCCGTTTCGGTGGAAGGCATAGGGTTTCGCGCCGGCTATCGCGTACACGGCCCGGCATCGCAGCGCCTACGCCGCTGGATTGAAGATGTGCGCGGCCTGGAGAAGCGGCACCAGAAGAGTTATCCCGATCTGGAGTCTGCCGTGGCGCGCATGAAAGAGGCCAACCCTCATCTTTCCGATGAAGTCGCCCATCATCTCACGCGCCATGGAACCAACTTCGATGCGGACGGCTCCATCGTGTGGAAATTCGATAATTATGCGCGGGCCATCTCTCCTTATGGTCATCACATGGAGGACGTGGCGGAACTCTACTCGCAGATTACCTCCCCCACGCTGCTCTTCTGGGGACTCGAAAGCATCGCCCCTGTGCCTGAGGATGATGCGCGCGTCGCAGCTATCAAGAATCTCCGCTTGATCAAAGTGCCGAAAGCGGGACATTGGGTGCATCACGATCAGCTTGGATTGTTTCTGAATGAAACGACGGAGTTTCTGAAGTAACATTCAACCCACAAGCATTCCCGTCTACCGCAAATGTAATCCGGACAGATGCACTTTCTGATTTACCGCAGCGTGGCGAGCCACAACCAAAAACCTTTTACCGCAGAGGACGCAGAGGAAGCAAAAGTAAGTTTATGTGTATCTGATCTGGCACTGTTTCAGTTCCTTAAGACTTTTTCGTCGCCAAAGCTGGAGTGGAAGGGGGGGTAAAAGCAGCATGAAATTCTTCTCAGGAAAACAAGAATTTTGGATATAGCAATGCAGAGGGCGCAAAGGACGCAGAGGAAGAAAGAAAAAAGAGACCAAGAACTTAGTTCCCAATCATGTTTAGGGCTGATTGCTGAGTACTTTAGATCACCACTCCATCCATACGAAAGACGCGCTTGGTCGGTTTGAATATGGGAATCGGTTTAGGTTCGATCAAAGTCGCGCCTTCCTTCCAGAATGCGCTGAACTCGCCTTTATCTCCGGTGCGGTAGAAGTGCAGCAGGTAAGTCTGGTCGGCAGCCGTATAGTTTGAGAACCACTGGTCAACATCCGTAATGCCCATCTGGTGAAGCAGGGTCAGTCCATAGCGGGCCGCCTCACCTTCATAGGCCAGCACGTCGGGAAAGAGCGCCTCATCCACCGGAGGCTTATATTGACGGCCCAGATCGAATGCGCTCTCATTCACATTCCACTGCACCGTATGGCCGAACAGGTGGGCCAACAGAAACAGACGCTGTTCCGGGGTAATGGCATAATCCACGTCGATCTCCGCGCCATCCAGATCGCCGGTGAGCGGGTCGGGAATGTCACGGGTAATGACCGGAATCCCGTAATCGCGCTCCAGGTGCTCCTGCACCCGTTTAGCATAGTCGGCAAAAGGAAGTGTTGGCATGGAGAGATTGTACTCAGGGAACCTACTTCTATCCGATTTTTATTCCGTTGCAGTGCAAAGTGCTTTCAAATTGAATTCCGGGGATTCATTGATAATTTGCAGGGCTGTCTTTGGTTACGACTCTGCTGCGTTGCGTCCTTATGTATTACTATTCGTCAAATTCTTCTCGACTCGCGAAGATTTATCCCCGCAGCCGAGGGCGGCTAATATCACTTACTTTGCACATTCGAGCATGAATTTAAAAGAATTTTCGCACGGGCGGGCAGCAGCGGGGCAGATTCCTCCGCCCTACTCACGCGCTGAAGAAAACGCGCGTGAGCTTAACGGGCGTTCGGAATGACATCTCTCATTGGGATATAGCATGGTGTCCCTAAAGTAAGTGACATTGGCCGAGGGCGGCTGCGCTCCATAAAGATTTTCGTTTTGGTTACGGCTCTGCCGTGTTGCGTCCTTGGCGGTTAGAGGTGTTTCTCTTTCAAAAACTCCGCTACCAGTTGCCTGGGGTCGCGATGCTGGCCATCGACGGCATAGTTCAGCCGTTGCATATCCTCAGCGGTGATCTTCCCTGCCAGATCGGCGAGGGCGGCACGCACCTGGGGATAGCGCTTCAGCGTTTGCTCCCGCACCACAGGCACAGCATCATAAGGCGGAAAATAATGTTGGTCGTCCTCCAGGATAACGAGGCCATGCGCCTGAATCAGGCCATCCGTGGCTGAGCCGACGATCATATCTACCTGTTTGGTGGTGAGAGCACGGTAGAGCAAACCGAGATCCATCACGCGCGGTGGTTCGGCAAAATGGAAGTTGTAGGCTTTGGCCAGACCGGCGAAACCATCAGGGCGCTCAAGGAATTCGTACCCTACTCCCAGCCGCCAGTTGGGAGCATATCTCTCTGCATCAGAAAGCGTGCGCAGGTGCAGGCGTTGCGCATCTTCTCCGCGAATCACCAGGGCAAAGCTGTTGTTGAAGCCCAGCGGCGGCGCAACCTCCAGGCCGAAGCGGCTCTGGTAATCTTCTTTCACCTGTTGAAATACCTCTTGTGAAAACCCTGAAGGTTTCTGCTTGAGCACCGCGGTCAGCGCTGTTCCTGTATATTCCACGTACATGTCAATGCGCCCGGCAAGCAGTGACTGCTGGCAGATGTAGGTACCGGCCAGATAAAAGTGGCGCTCAACCTTAAGCCCGGTCTTGTTCTCGATATGCTGGGCCAGAATCTCGCCCAGGACAGTCTGCTCGGTAAAGTTTTTGGAACCTATGACAATGTTGGGCTGCTGCGTGTGGCAGCCGAGCAGACACACAACAATAAAAATAAAGAGAGTCTTTACGGAGCGCATCAGTTGTGTCTCTGCAACCGCTTTTGCAGGAGCCCTAACGTGAAATCGGCGGTCAGCGCCAGAACAGCGGCGGGAATTGCGCCTGCCAGGATGAATTGGTTGTCGACCATGGCAACTCCGCGAAAAACAAATTCACCCAGCCCACCGGCGCCAATGGCGGCGGCAATAGTAGCCACTCCCACAGCAATCACTGTAGCCACGCGAATGCCCGCGAGAATGGTGCTCATGGCCAGGGGCATTTCCACACGCCACAGCAGTTGGGCACCGGTCATGCCCATGCCTCTTCCCACCTCGCGCACGGCCGGATCAACTCCCATGATGCCCGCATAGGTATTGCGCACGATCGGCAGAAGCGAATACAGAGCCAGCGCGACAATGGCCAGGCGGCTGGAGCGCTCGGCCAGCCAGGGCACAGGCAACAGAAATCCGAACAGGGCGAGGCTGGGAATGGTTTGAATCATATTGCTGATGCCCAGCACCGGCGCACGCAGACTACGCCAGCGGGTGGCAAAGATACCCAGCGGGATACCAGTGCCAGCGGCCAGCAACATGGCAATCATAACCATGCGGATATGCTCAAACGCCGAGCGCATAATCTCTGACCAGTGCGCAGCAAAGAATTGCACGAGATTCATCGGCTTGCCTTTCTTACCTCCTGCATGAATTCCATTTCAGAACGCAGCACGTTGGCGTACTCGGCCACAACCGGGTCTTTCGATTGCAGGAATTCGGTGGGAGAATAAACGCCCTGCAATGCGCCTTTTTCGAGCACAGCGATTCTGTTTCCCAGGAACATGGCTTCACGCACATCATGGGTCACGAAGACCACGGTTTTATGCATGCGCTGCTGCAGCGCCTTGAATTCCCGCTGGATATCTGCCCGGGTTACAGGATCAAGAGCGCCAAAAGGTTCATCCATGAGAAGAATCGGGGGATCGGCAGCCAGGGCGCGGGCCAATCCCACGCGCTGGCGTTGTCCTCCAGAGAGCTGATGCGGATAGCGCCGGCGAAACTCCGCAGGCGGCAATCCCACCAGTGCAAGCAATTCCTCCACCCGCCCATGAATCTTTTCCGCAGCCCAGCCTTCCAGTTGCGGCACCAGAGCAACGTTCTTCTCGACGTTCATGTGCGGGAACAATCCGACTTCCTGGATGGCATAACCAATATGGCGGCGCAGGCGTATGGGGTCCCAGTCATTCGTGGATTTGCCTTCGACGATGACCTGCCCTTCCTGGCAGGCGAGCAGATTGTTGATGAGTTTGAGAGTTGTAGTTTTTCCAGAGCCACTGCGGCCCAGCAGCACCAGAGTCTCTCCGGTTAAGACCTGCAGATTGAGATGAGCAAGCAAAGGACGGCCATCAGCCGTGCGGTAAGTTACATTCGAAAACTGAATTGCAATGCTGCCATCCGGATTGTTCATGGAATGGAAGGGACTACATTACCACTGATAAATACAGACGAACACAGATTCTTTATGGCAACATTTGCAGGCCGTGATTACTCGGCGAACAATTCATCCACGTAGCACCAGCGCCAGCTTTCTCCGGGCTCGATGGAGCGGATCACTGGGTGCTGAGTCTTGTGGAAGTGCCTGGTGGCGTGCTTGTTCTTGGAAGAGTCACAGCAGCCGACATGGCCGCATTCCATGCACAGGCGCAGGTGGACCCAGGTGTCGCCGATCTTGATGCAATCTTCGCAGACGTGTTTATCGGTGTTAGTAATCTTAACTTTTTCGATATGATCGCAATTCTGTTCCATAATCTTTCTTTTTCAGGCTACGTTTGTGGTGGGACGTTCCAAAGCTTCACGGTTCCACTGCCCCAGCGTAGCTCCAGCCTCATACGTGCTCTGCGCAAAGTCGAGTAATGCCGCAGTAGGAGACTTTGACGACCGCACATCCTCATACATCAGGATGAATTCCTTCAATTGTGGATGATAGAAGGCTCTCTGCGGGCGCACAGGAGCGGTGGGGAACCCGGCCGGTTCAGGGGCTGCGTAGGCATAGAATGCAGCATCCTGCACATCTCCGCTGCCCGGCCAGAAACCCACGCTGATGACCTCATGCGAATAGGCTTCGCGAGTAATAGGATCTGCACCTTCGCGTTCGGGGGCTTTGCGTCCGGAAAAGCGGGTCACAGCCAGATCAAAGCTGCCCCAGAAGAAATGTACAGGGCTCGATTTGCCGATAAAGCGTGAGCGGAACTCTTTGAGGACGCTATCTGCCGAAACCAGAATCTGCCAGAACCGATGCGCATACTCGGGATCATAAGAGGCATGCACCCGGTCTTCATCAAACGGAATCGGATCAGGAATTTCGACCGGCATCTTCCAGATAGGAACATCGAGGCCCAAGCCGTGCAATGTAGACATGAACTCTTTATAGAAATCCGCCACCGACCGCGGAACCAGGGCGATCTCTCGGCCGGTTCCATCATTCACGCGGATGAAGAGCTTATGCTCCACAAAATCAAATTCCACCTCAAAGGCACGCGAATCATAAGGCATGGGCGAGGTAGTCAGCCCGCGCGCGCTCACATAGAGCGGCACGTTCCACCAGTGGTTCATGGCCGGGGTAAGCGCCAGCCGGACTTTACCTACGATCTGCGTCCACATGTGCAGTGTTGCACAGGTATCTTTCCAGGCCGCGAGCGGCAAGGCCGGCCAGCAGTTGGGCTGATCAGAAATGGTGTGCGTTACAGGATGGGCCATCATTCAGCCTCTCGACATCTATGATAAACCTTCGGGCTGATAACGCTGAGTTTGCGTGATCGGCGCCGAGCAACCTAAGCCACGATTCTGCGTTTTCGCAAAACCGTGGTTCCAATGTTCCAATGAACGAAAGCTACCGTAAGACTTCTTCGGCGGCGTGCATTTTGGCCTTCTTTGCTTCCTTTGATTGAAGCGGCTCGACCATGGTCTGCAAGAGGAACTTGGCATCCTGGAAGATTACATCGCGGGGAGAGAGGCCTTCCAGCACCTGGGAGACCGTGCGTCCGGGCTGGTATTCACCGATGGCTTCCACCAACTCGTCGTAGCGGGAGCGCAGCATTTTGAGAATGCTGATAATCTGCGTGACCGGAGCTTCAGAAAGCAGATCGAGATCCATCAAGAGGAGATCGGTTGGCACCCCTTCCTGCCAGATAGGAGCGACCACAATGTTCTGGCCTCCATTACGTCCCAGACCAAACTGCATGGAGCCGGTGCGCAGGGCGGTACGCTTTGTGCCTGCTGCCGGGGCGCTGTTCAGGTAGCGGCTGTCTGTAGTACGCGATTCGCCGCTAGCCGTGCCTGCCTTGAGCGCCCAGTCACCTTCATCTGAAAGTTTTGTGACCGCATAACGAATCGCGCCCTTCACGCGGGTGATGAGCGGTGAAATGGCTTCCAGCATTTCCCGGTCGCGGTCTTTGAGACTGGAAGCGGGAAGGCCCAACCGCCATAGCGCCTCTTCTATCAATGGAGAGAGTTCCAACTGCGGGCGCGACACTCCCACCGTAACCGTCTTGGCCTGATGGCGAATGGTATCGATGGGGCGGCTTAACTCCTCGATCATCACATGGAGGAAAGCGATCATTTTGTCCAGCTCTGCCTGGCTGGGAGCAGCGGTTTCGCGCTCAAACTGTGCCACCTGACGGGCGAAGATAGCGCCAAGGCTGGCGGGCAAGGCCGTATCGGTCACGCCGCTTTCAATCGCCTCGGTCACCGCAGACAATCTCGCCATCACCGTCTTGCGATCCCACAGCGATGGATTGTCCCGCAAGCGAGTCAACTCGGCACGGGCGATACGCAGAGGCTGGGCACTGGCATCGATGGCCTTTGCAGCGGCTACACCGAATAGATGTCCGGCGACAGTAGCAAGTACGAAACCGAGGCCGCCTCCTATTTCAGGAAGCCGGATCACAGCCTGCGCTACCCCATCAAAACGGCTCTCATCAGCCGCACAAAGCACCAATGGACGGCCATTGTGGGCCTTGAAGATGGAGACCTCCTTGACCGTGTCCTGAACCACTTCCTCAAGCAGATCATTGGCAACGACAATAGTGAGAGGCTCAGTGGAAAGATCGATGTGCTTCTTGTCTTCGGTCACATCGGCAGGAATGGCCTTGTAGCAAAGCTCGCTCAACTTGATGCGGATTTCTTCGGCGGCAACCCGGTTAGCGCCATTGCCAACCACGGCCCAGTTGCGGACGCGTACAGCATAGGTTTTCGCCAGCTCTGTAAGCTGCGGCATCAGCTTCAACACCGTCTCTATCTTTGCCGGAAGGGATTCTAGTTCCAGTAGCTCGGCGGCGAGTTCCGGGCCGTCAAGAGCATGAAGCTGATCGGCAAGGAAAAGGCTCAGAAGCTTCCCGGCCGCAACCTGCGAGTAATAGGCTTTGGTGGAAGCCACAGACATTTCAACGTCACGGCCGTCGCTGGTATACAGATACGAATCAGATTTCTGCACCAGCGATGAGTTGCGCCGGTTCACAATGGCAAGTACCCATGCGCCTCTCTTGCGGGCGATATCAACGATGCGGTTCGTATCAGTGGTCGTGCCGCTCTGGGAAACCGCCACGACAATGGTGTCGTCAAGCCGGCTATTCGAGGCAAAGCCGAAGAGTTCTGAAGCCTTTGACCACTCCACATCCAGAGAAGCCCTGCTCAGCGCGCGCTTCATGAGATAGGAGATACCGAAGCCGGAAATCGAGGCCGTACCATGGCCGATGATCAGGATGCGCCGGACCGGCTTTCTGTCACTGGCGTGCAGGCGCTCAGCCAGCGCCGCACCATTGCCGAAAGCAGCGGTAAGAAACTTGACTCCGTGGCCTTCAAAGACATATTTCCCGGCAAAGGTCTTGCGCACACTGGCCGCTGCTTCCGCAATTTCTTTTTCGATGAAGTGGTCGTATTCTCCGCGGAAGATATCGCGGGAGAAGATGCTGATTTCTTCCACCGAAGAATTCCAGGGCTCGCCCGTAACTCGTCTTCCGCTGAAAACCAGTTCGTCACCCCGTATTGCCAAATCCGCCACCACGCCGGTTTCTCCGCCGGTATTCATAGCGCGGTAGCTGCGGCAGACAGCAGCGAGGCCGTAGACCTCTGAAGCGAATATCCATCCATCAGCAGTTGCGCCAATGTAGAGCGCCTGACCACTTCCCTGCTGCCCAACGATGAGTTGTGAGGGCTCGTCCATGAACTGGACAGCAGTAGCCAATGAACCATTGCATGCCCGCAATGCCATCATGACTCGCTCATCCGGCACGGCGGCAGGATCGGTATCGAGAGCGAGCTTGACCGGCAGAATCTTGGCATCGGTCGTGACTGCGTGATTGCACTCGAAGCCACGGCTGCGGACAGCGGTAGCCAGCAATTGCGCGTAGTTATCGATGTCACCATTGATTACGGCGAGAATGTCGCGGCCTGCGGGGCTGCCGGTCACTTGCCCTGAAACCGGATGACAATTGGCAATGGTGATATGCCCGTTCGAAGCCCAGCGCGTATGCGCGACAATGTTGATTCCATTCAGGGCCTCTGCGGCTGCCCAGAGCAGAGAGTCTCCCTTGATAGCTGCACGCAGGGCAGCTCCATTATCGCCCAGCTTGCCTACCAAGTTCGCAACCTTATGCATTACCCGGAGCACCGGACGTTTCTTGCTGGATGACAGCACGGCATTACCGGTGGCGGTCTCGTCGATAGCGGAGCGGCGCTTGAGTTCGTCATTGAGTGACGGCTTCAACGACCAATTTGCTTTAAGCGGAAGGACGACGGTGACACCCGCGGAATCGCGGCCCCGGACCTCTAATTTATCCAGGCTGCCAAGCACTCGCTCAACAGACCACGCCAGGAACAGGCGCGCGGTATTTTTCTTGCTCTCTGCATCGGGCAGGATGGCATTCAGCTTGTCTTCCAGGCCCAGTACTTCAACCTCGACCTGCCACAGGTAATCGCGAAGGCTTTCACTCAGTTTGCGAAACAGGTCAGACGATCCACCTTCGGCAATGCGCTTGCCAACCACATCAAGCGCGCTCTTCAATGCTGAGACAAGATTCGTCAGGACATTCTTGCTGGGAGCGTGGGTAACAACATCGTGAAAGGTCGCGAAGGACATCAACTCATCGAAGCTGCCGGCCAGGGTTGCAAGAGCATTCTCAACCTTGTTCCACTCGTTACGGCCAGGCGCATCCTTCAGGTTCTGGATGAGGTCAGAATAGACTGTGAGGGCGGCGGGCCGATTAAGATGGCCGGCTGAGAGAAAACCCACAATACCGCACATTCAAAAATTCTCCTTTGACCCCTTGAGGATCATCAGCATACCCAATCTTATCAGTAGTCTTATTTGCGGTCTCTTGCTGCCAGCGCGCGAAATCAGGCACCCGCTCCGTTCAGTAGCTACTCAGGAAAGATGTGTGGAACGGGCCAATGGTTGCAATGATTTGCGTGGTTTACCTGCACTGTGTTTGCACAATGAGATCAGGCGCTCTCCCGGCTGAAGACATTCCTTGAGGATTGAAAAAACTCTTTGCCGCTGATGAACGCTGATGACGCTGATTTAATTTCGAATAAGGCTAGTGTGGTTGCGGTTTGAAGGGCATTCCCGGCGCCAGCACGCCTTTACCGGTGAGCCAGGCATGAGGTTCGAGTTTGAAGTAGCCTGCTTTGACCAGGGGATCATCCTGGGCCAGCTTCATGGCTTCATCCGCGGGAACCGTGTAGATCGAGACTCCCAGAGGATCGCCTCGATCCGTGAATGGGCCAGCCACTGCGATTTTTCCCTTGCTCATCATGTCCTGCAGGAAAGCCAGGTGCTTCGGGAGGTAATCTTTCAGGGGAAACTCCGGAGTCCATTTCTCTCCACGAAACATGCAGACTAGTGTGTACTGCTCCAGTCCCTGCGTTTCTTGGTCCAGGTGGTGAATGGCTTCTTCGGGCTTGATTCTCCATGGCCCACGCACGTCTATGGCGAGCCGTCCCGCTTTCACCGCTGGATATTCATTGGCCCATTTGGTTGCCTCTTCGGCCGAGCTGGCGGTCAGGACAAAAATTCCGCGCAGCGGTGTATCCGCACCAAAGGGGCCAGCCATAACCAGCTTATTCTCCGCATACATCTTCCTGATGTTGGCCATGTGCTCGTTCTGAAGCTTTTCCGCTGCCTCTTTGTCGAGCTGCGGAGGGTTGGCAGGCCGCTTCAGAAACACAAGAAACAACTGGCGCTGGTTGCTGGTTTCCTGCTTCTGGCTGTAAGCAATTCCCAATATGACGAGAACCACAATGGCAATGAACGAGAGTTTTCTGGACATTGTCGGTTTTTCTCCGGTGATGTATATCGCCTTTTATTCGCCTCTATAGTATCGTATTTCTTATGGCGGGTATAGCCAATCCTGGCGAGCAGGTGAACTGGTTGTTCGTGGACATGAACTCCTACTTCGCCTCGGTCGAACAACAGGAGCAGCCACAGCTTCGCGGCAAGCCGACGGCAGTTGTGACCGTAGATGTCGATTCCACCTGCTGCATCGCCGCCAGCTATGAAGCCAAAGCCTTTGGCGTGAGCACCGGAACTCAATTGGGGGATGCCAAGAAACGCTGCCCTGCTCTGCAGGTGATCGAAGCGCGCCATGATCTTTATGTGAAGTACCATAACCGGATCAAAGAAGCGGTGGAGAGCTGCCTTCACGTTTCTAAGATTGTTTCTGTCGATGAAATGGAATGCCAGCTTATGGGCCGTGAGCGTGAACCGCAACCTGCGCGCACTCTGGCGCAACAGGTGAAAAAGGCGATCCGTAATAGAGTGGGCGAGTACCTGCGGTGCTCGATTGGACTGGCTCCCAACCGGTTGCTGGCCAAGATGGCCTCCAACATGCAAAAACCCGATGGGTTGGTGATGATCACCCGCAATCAGCTTCCCGAGGTGCTCCTTCTTCTTAAGCTGCGCGATATTCCGGGAGTCGGCGAACGCATGGAGCTGCGCTTGCGCAAGCAGGGCATCGTGACCATGAAGCAGCTTCTGGATCTCGATATGGATGCCATGACCAAATTGTGGGGAGGAGTGCTGGGAACACGCTATTGGCTCAAGTTGCGCGGCCTGGATTTTGATGATCCCGCGTCACAGAAGACCAGTATTGGACATCAGCATGTGCTGCCGCCGGAGTTGCGCACCCGCGAGCAGGCCGCCGCCGTTGGCCAGAAGCTGCTGCACAAAGCTGCAGTGCGCCTGCGCCGGGCAAAACTCTTCACCAGCGGCATGAGCATCTTCGTTCTTTTTTCCAAAGGCAAGGATGAGCAGTCCGGCAGCTCCTATTGGCTGCATTCGGAGCGTCCGCTGTGGGAGGCAAATCTCGGCTTCCCTGCCTGCCAGGACACCATGACGCTGATAAATGTCTTCCAGCAGGCGTGGGCGCAGTGTCCCAAACTGAAACCGGTGCTGGTGAGTGTGGCGCTTGTGGATCTGGTTCCGGAAGAGATGCAGAACCTGAGCCTTTTTGGCGACATGTACGGCGAATGGAAGTTCAACCGCCTCGCGCAGGTGATGGACACGGTCAATGAGAAGTACGGTTCAAGCACTTTGTATCTGGGCGGCATTCATACTGTGCGTGAAACCGCACCGCCACGAATTGCGTTTCAGAGTATCCCGGACACGAACCTCAAATAGCCATCATTGCATCAGCGGAACGGCGGTTCATTTTTGCCGCTGATGAACGCTAATAACGCTGAAAACCAAAATTCACCACAGATGAACACGGATGAACACTGATTGGGAAAGTAACAATGCAATTCGAGCGGCGGATGCCCTTTCTTGCCGCTGTGGTGTCTAATCTGGTGTGAGCGTTCTGCAATTCAAGCGGGCACTACGGGCGGCGGTGCTGGCCGGGGTTGCCGTGCTTGCTGCCGCATGGGATTCGCGAGTCGCAGTGGTCACTACCCTGCTGCTGGCCAATGTGGCCGCATTTGTCTTCTGGTCGAGTTCACGAACGCGCAAGCGTACCGACCGGCGCTATTGGCTATGGTGTACGCCGGTTTACTATTTTCTCGCTCTTTACCTGCTCTGGCAGATTGCGCCTATCAGCAATGGAGGCCACGGGCCGGGGCCGGGAATCTACTGGGGAAAGCCGCATCTGCCTACAGAGTACGAGTTCTACCAGCATCATGCGCAATACCTTTTGAAATTCTCTGTGCCCTACGCAGTGGCGGCCCTGGTTCTGACCTTACTGGGATGTGTGCTGGCTCCGCTGATTGCATGCAGGTTTAAATCATTCATGCAGCGGCCGTTCGCTACATCTGCGGGCACAGCTCTTCTTCTAATGCTGCTGGCCGCGGCTGTTTCCGATGCTGGATCAAAGTTGAGCTGGTGGACAACGGTGATCTTTCTTTCGGCCGAGTCATTTTTCCCGCTGGCCGGATTACTGCTGCCCCTGGCGGCATTCACAGGGATATTCATGCTGGCCAGAAGGAGCGAGTTTCGGCCTAGAGTTCGGGATTCTTCATCCAGGCTCGCGCCGCGCGGCGTCCCAGATGGTGCAAACCCGTGCCAACCAGGGGAATTGACTTGATCCTGCGGAACTGCGCCTTGGCCCACTCTAATCGTTTTTCACGTCCCCACTGCTGGAAATAGTTCTCTGTCGCAGCATTCTCCTCGCTGGGATGAATTTCAGTGCGCGCCAATTCTTCGACGGCTGAGGCATAAACATCAAGCCACTGGCGAGCAGCCGCCTGCAAGCCGGCTTCGCTGCGCACGCGCGCGGATACCTGGGCAGCATCTACAGGGTCGTAACGCTCGAGTTCGGCGCGAAGAACTCCGGCCGAAACCGGATTCACCAGCACCCCGGCCCCGAAATTCATGGGACGCAGTGCATCGAAATTTTTTGTCGTCACCAGCGGGCCCGCACCGGCGACATCGCAGAGCACCACTACGTTGCCAACCGCCAGGGCCTCCAGGGCACAGCGCGCCTTGGCAAAAACAACGTCATAGCGGGGAAGAAAATTCTGCGGATCGGGCACAGTTTTTCCCCGCCGCCGTCCTAATACCTCCAGTTGCAATCCCATTTCTTTTGCAAGCTTGCGAATGGCAGGCAGATGAGTAAAGCGGCTGGCGTTGTTGCTGAAAACAGCGGCGCGCAGTGGCCGTGCAGGCAGCCGGCCCCGGGGACGAAAACGCTCCAGGTCAACGGCATTCAAGATCACCTGAATGCGGTGCGCAGGAATCTGCGAATGTTTCTCAAGCCGCGCGCGACAGCGGTTATCCACGGCCACGTAGCGCATGATCCTGGGTGAATAAAAGGGCGCTTCCGTGAAACCTTTGGCCGCGTGGCAAACCAGTACCGCAGGAACATTGGGGAAATGCAGCAAAGCGTCCATCACCAGAGGATGATGCTGGCCATGAATCACATCCGGGGCACTGCTTAACCGCCGCAAATCATCTGTGACTTCAACCCCGTGGGCCAGCAACTCACGGGCAACATCTCCGAGCTTGCGGGACCAGGCCATGGGCTGATGGCCCAGCCTTTGCAGCTCCAGCGATAAGTCCCTCACCACAACCTGTGTGCCGGCGTAGAGATCAAGATCCGAGTTGGTGAGGAGGATTTTCAACGTACCGCCGCCGCAGCGGGCCGGCGAGCAGAGATGCGTGCAGCATGATCCATGATCGCCGCAGTCAGCGGCAAGATGTGTTCTCTATAGCGAATTACGGATGGATATGCGCCGCTGCTGACACGCCGCTCACCCCATGTCTCATAAAACGGCTTCTCCGACAGGATGCGCTCCCGATCCCAGTTCACTTTTCTCAGGCATTCCAGGCGGAAGTATTCCGCGCCACGGTGGGCAATTCCGGCGGAGACTTCCTCTTTCAGCTCGGCATATTGCTGCGCCGCCTCCAGCTTGTGTGAGAGCAGTTGATCATTCAGGCGGAAATGCAGGCACCGGTCATCGTGAACAGCCGAGCCCGTCTGATCCCATTCGGTGAGGCAGAACTCATAATTTGCAATGGGCACCGCCGATGCACATGAGGCAATCTGCACGGCAGCATTCACTATAACCCGGCAAAGATCGTGGGAGGTGTTATAGCCTTCGGTGGCATCTCCGGCAACAAAGCTGATGCGATGCTTGATCAAAGCGGAAGCCAAGCGGTCAGTGACGCTCAGAAAGAACGAGAAATCCTGCTGCCGAATAGCCTGATAGATTCCAGTATCGTTGATGCAGCCAAAGATTTCACCGGAAGGGATATTCAGCCTGTCCAGTATGCGGGAGGTGGAAGGTACCCGGGATACGCCATGGCGGCCAGAGCCATCGGTGATGACATAGACACGCGGCTTCCATTGCGACATCCATCCAAAGACCCGCAGTTCGTGCCCGGGATGGGCTACTACCAGGGCCGCATTCCCAAAGGAGGATAGAGGTTCAGGCGCGCACAAACAGGCGAGGGGCATATCAAGTCCGCCCGGAATACGGCTTTGCTCAGGTACCGTCATCGACTTGTCCTCAAACTTATCGTTCTATCGCGTTGCGCGTCAACAGAAAATAGGGACAGCCAGGCCTGATGTCTAGAATAGAACCGGTTCGGAAGAAGAAGTCGTGGAAAATACCAGAAAATGACTGCATACGAACGCTCAGGTTCTTTATCAGGGCAATCGCATGAAAGACGTTTTTTAATCTTAAACGATACTGCCTCCCTTATTTGGTTGATTCTCCTTTTTATGAGCTGCTCTCGAAAAAGCTCCAACTCGCGTGGCCTTCCCGCTCATCTTACTCAACAACAGATCAGTCAAGACTTCATTATGCACACAGCCACGGGAATTTGTGTGCCAGCATCGTGAATGTCTCCGGGAGGACCAATGACGAAGAACAGATTTATGCGCGCCTTTATGGCTGCGCCTCTGCTGGCGGCCATGAGCCTGCCAGCCCAGAGCTTTCATTCAGCGCTGCCGCAAGCGAGCCATAGCTTCATGGCGGCAGCCGCTTACAACTCTTCCGCGGCCACGCCGGTCAAAAAGCGTGTACGCCGCCGCTCGAAGAAAAAATCAGCAGCCATTATTGGCGGCTCGGCACTGGGTGGCGCAGCCGTTGGTGGATTAGTCGGCGGCAAGAAAGGCGCAGCCGTTGGCGCCCTGGCCGGCGGAGGCGGTGGTTATGTTTACGACCGCAAGACGCAGAACAAACCGGTTATACCCAAATAATGAAAGCAGAGAGAGCAACAAAAAGCGGCGCACAAGCGCCGCTTTTTTGCGAGTCCACCGCCGGTGCTTCGTGGTTGACATTGCCCCATAAATATTGGTGACCACATCACGGAAGAACTGGTCTGAGGCAATGCGAACGACGCAATGGAAACAAGGCAAAAGCTGGATGGCTGGCGACACCGAAGCTGTGATAGAACCTGATTAGGGAGTTGAATTCACAGAAAAGAGCAAGCCTGAAGGGTGCCTTCCTCGCAAACTGAAAAGCGTGTTCAGGGGATTGATGTCCTGCGCGGGCTGTGCATTGTGGCAGTCGTTCTGCACCACATCAACCTGCGGATCAGGTTTCAGAACTGCTCGCTGGGAAAGCTGCTCTCCCCTGCCACACATCGCGTCCTGTTCTGGAACGGATATTACGGAGTGATCGTCTTCTTCGTGATTTCCGGGTTCCTGATCACCACGTGGTCTTTGAAACGCTGGGGCACGCTGCAACAGGTCAACCAGCGGCAGTTCTATGTGATGCGATTCGCCCGCATCATGCCCTGCCTGCTGGCCTTACTCGCAGCTCTCAGCATCCTTCATCTTGCCCACGCTCCGCAGTTTGTCATCAACCCACAGCGCAGTTCCCTGCCACGCGCTTTAATTGCAGCGCTGACGTTTCACGTCAACTGGCTGGAATCGCGCACTGGTTATCTGCCGGCTTCATGGGATGTCCTCTGGTCGCTCTCCATCGAGGAGATGTTTTATCTCTTCTTTCCGCTGGTGTGCATCTGGACACGAAAACAATGGGCCCTGATTTCCGTGCTGGCTAGTTTCGTGGTGATTGGCCCATTTGCCCGGACGGTTTTTACTCACAATCCGTACTGGAGCGATAACGGCTACCTCTCCTGTATGGATGGAATTGCACTGGGCTGTCTGGCGGCAATTCTGGTACGGAAGATTCAATTGAGCCGCCGCGCCAACATCGTACTGGGAATGCTGGGGACATCTTTGTGCATTTTTATTACGGTTTTCCGCGCCACCGCCGGGCTGCTGGGGATATATAAAATCGGGCTGGAGGTAACCCTGCTGGAATTGGGAACGGCAATGCTGGTCATTGCTGTGCAGCAGCGGTTCGAAACCAGCTCTTCCAGTGGACACTGGTCGACAGCTATTCTTCGCTGGTATGGCCGCAACAGCTACGAAATCTACCTGACGCACATGTTCGTGATCTGGCCCCTGGTGGGCATCTTCTACCATTCTCAGCAGCCTCTGAACTCGGCTCTGCTGTGGTTTCTGGCAATGACCGCGCTCTCGGGAGCGCTGGGTTACCTGGTGGCGCGCTTCTATTCGGAACCCCTCAATAAGGCGTTGCGGGTGAAATTGCTGCAGGGAGCATCACGCGCACAAACAGCGTCGTAGAATTACCGCCAAGGCCGCGAAGGACGCGAAGCTTTCAGAACTTATCAATGAATGGAATTTTAAGTTTGTGGCCGATTTTTCTTATCTCGGGACGGAATTCGTCGACGAGGTTGCTGGTGGCAAATCCGCTGAGAGCCAGGGCACTGCGCTGGAGCCCATGCGCCACGTCGTTGCATCCATCAGGCAGATAGGCGTTGCCAACAAAGTCTCCAGCGAAGGCGCCCGCCACGTTCGATAGTGCCGGCCGGTTGTGACCTGTATCTGATTTGTCGATTACGGCAAAGCTGACCGCATGAAAAGCTCGCGCGAAAAGATTGCGGCTGCTGGAACGAATGTATCGGGGATCTTCATGCAGCGCGGAGGCCGCAATGAACTTTCCGCCCTGCACCGCCGTCCAGCTTGCAATAAAATCGCCATAGTTACGGCCGAACCCGGCTGCGCCCTGCCGCCATTCGCGTGGATAAGCTTTTGGGGGATTGGCCATTGCCAGGCCGGTATAAAAGCCCGCAACCAGGAAGACTCCAGGGCGGAAGGATTCATTCGCAAAATAACGGAATTTGCCGCCGACAGTCAGCGGCTGTTGTGAGCCTTTGCTTACGCTACGCGTGCCGGTACTCTGCTGGTTCTGCGCCATGGCAGGAGAGACGCTCAACAGCAGTGCCACAATCGTAAGTTGTAAAGTTATTCGCAAGTCCCCCCTCATCTTAGTGACTTAGATGTCAATACAACACAGCGTGGCGAGCCACAACCAAAAACCTTTTACCGCAGAGGACGCAAAGGACGCAGAGGTAACAAAAGTAGTTGATGTGTATTTGATCCGGCACTGTTTAGTCTCTCAAAATTTTCGGTCGCCAAAGCTTGGATATGGAAGGATGCAAAAGCAGCATGAAAATCTTTGCAGGAAAACAAGAATTTTGTATATATCAATGCGACGCAGAGGACGCAAAGGTAACAAAAGTAGTTGATGTGTATTGAATTTGGCGGTGTGTTGCTCCCTCTGGACTGCACCCATCTTTCGCTGCGCGGGAGAATTCGTCGCAAGCAGAGAAGAATTCGAACGTTAGTAATATAGGGGAAAAATTCTGAGGCTAAGCGTATAGTTTTGTATTCCCGAATTTCATCGACACATCATTCAGCGAACTTCATTCACTGAACCTCCAGAGGAGCGAAACTTGGCCTATCTGCAATTTCTTGGCGCGGCCGGCACCGTGACCGGATCAAAACACCTCATCAACACATCAGAAGATATCAGCGGCAAACAGGGACTGCAGGTTCTGCTCGACTGCGGGTTGTTCCAGGGCCAGAAAGAATGGCGCGAGCGCAACTGGCAGCCAACACCGGTTCCGGCACGGGAGATTGACGCTATCGTGCTTACTCATGCTCACCTCGACCATGCCGGTTACATACCGCGGCTGGTCAAGGAGGGTTTCAAAGGTCCCATCTACGCTACCCCGCCGACGATTGATCTCTGCTCGGTCATGCTGCCCGACTCGGGGCACCTGCAGGAAGAAGAAGCTGGATACCATAATAAGAAAGGATCGTCCAAGCACAAGCCAGCGCTGCCGCTTTACACGCTTCAGGACGCAGAGGATTGCCTGGCACAGTTCCAACCAGTGGACTTTGGCGAACTGAAGCAGCTCTCCAACGGCATGTCATTTCGCTATGTCCATGCCGGACACATTCTCGGTTCCGCGATGGTGGAGGTTTTTCTCAACCAGAATGGGGGCACGCGCAAATTCCTGTTCAGCGGTGACATTGGCCGGGTGCCGCTTGATCCCACCGCACCGGGCCGCGTAGTGCACGCCGGTCCGGATAGCAACGAAGATCCGGACGTGCTGGTGATGGAATCGACCTACGGCAACCGCAACCATCCCCATACGGATGTGCGCCCCGAACTGGCCAAATTGATCTCAGACGCGGTGCATCATGGTGGCAGCGTGATCGTCCCGGCGTTTGCGGTGGAGCGCACACAGAAGTTTCTGTTCATTGTGAAAGACCTGATCGAATCAGGCCAGGTTCCGCGTGTGCCGGTATTCAGTGACAGCCCCATGGCGATCAAGGCGGTCGAGATCTTCATGAAATACAGCAACGAATTCAATGATGAAGCCAAGCGGCTGGTGCAGCGATTCGGCTCTCCTCTGAACTGGGAGGGATTTCATTTCGCGCCCAAGCAGGAGGATTCCAAAAAGATCAACGAGGTGCATTACCCCTGCATCATCGTCTCCTCCAGCGGCATGGTCACCGGCGGACGGGTTCTCCATCACCTGATGCAGCGGCTGAGCGATCCGCGCCATCAGGTCATCTTTATCGGATTTCAGGCACCCGGCACGCGTGGGGCGATCATCAAAAGCGGGGCTAAAACGGTGCGCATCTTCTCGGAAGAGGTGTCGATCCGGGCACGGGTGGCGGCGCTGGAGCAGTTCAGCGACCATGCAGATACAGAAGAACTGCTGCGCTGGCTGCAGACTTTCAGGAAAAAGCCACAAAGCACCTATCTGGTACATGGCGAAGCCGAGGCAGCCTCTCTGCTGCAACAGACCATCTCTTCTAAGATGGGATGGAACGTAGAGATCGCCCATTGGTTGGAGAAGGTGCAGTTGACGTAGAGATCACAGAGGCGGACGAAGTTTGTAGAGCTACGTTGTGCAAATATCGTTTTCCTCTTTCAAGATAATCCGCACAGCCGGGGGCGACTCCACCCCATTGTGCGCAAACCCCGGCGCACAATGGGAGCCCCGGCGGCTGTGCCACACGAGTGGACCATTTCATTTCTTCCCATAAAAAGACCACGCGCTGGAACGAGAGTGAAGGCGCGCGGGGGGAAATGCAATGCACGCCAAGATCTGTACTCATGCATGGCAGCGTAGCCGCTCACGCTGCTTTGTCATTACCTTGATTCTATTGTTCATCAGCACTTCTGCCCTGGCACAAAATGGACGTCCACGCAGCAAGAAACCTGAAGCGGAACTTCACGTCAGGGTAAATGTTATTCCCGTCGTGATGCGGCCGCCACACAAGAAACACAGGGAGGACTCCGGCGTCAGCTACAACCTGATGGATCAAAAACAGTACATGGATATCAAGGAAGAGATACACCTATTAGTGAGAATCACCGGAAGCGGCGGCACTACGAATGCTGTGCTGAAGACCGTCACAATCGTGCTTCAGTAGGCAGGCAGCCGTTTTCAGGGTCAAGTCGCCCACAGTCCTCTGTTCAGAGATACCCAGTGTTCCCAGGGGCGCTCCTCGGGAAACCATTTTCCTTCCAGTTTCAGGCTGCGGGGCCGGAGCGCTGATCTCAGCGCCCGCAGGCTGCGCCGCAGGAGCGGCAGGCGCAGTACCGGGCGGCACAGCAGGCGAAGGCACTGCAGGAGTGGCTTTGGCAGCAGGTTCCGGTGCGTCCTTTCTATTGATTGGCAGGGTCTTGGTATGGTCAGAGTCGAGAAGATACGGCACCAGATCGGGATTGCTGATCACGATGGTCGCGCCCTGCACCTGGATGGGATCTGCCGGAAGGCGAACCACACCGCTGGGAACCTTCATGTCTGCGGGCACCGGCTTCACCGGAACAATAGTCACGTTGAGTTCTCCGGCCGGCAGGTCACGCAACAGAAAGTTGCCGTTCTCGTCAGTCTTCACGTTGCCAAATCCGGCGCTGAGCTGGATGCCGGAGAGCGGAACCAGATTGTACTCAGTTCCCTGGCCTGCACCGCCCGGTCCCTGCTGAACGCCATGGGTGACCTGTCCGCCAGCCTGGCCAATCTTGCCGCCCTGTCCGCCACGCTGAGTGCGAACCGTACCAGAGGGCATGCCGCCGATCTTCAGTTTTCCGGGATCGGCAGGAGGCGCATTAGGATCGATCATGGCTTTGAGGAAGACGCGGCCAGCGATGGAGCGCACTGCACGCAAAGGAATGTTCTGAATCACGGTGGAGACCGGAGCAACGTGAATCTGGAAAGTATCTGCCAAGACAGTGTAGTTGGCCGGCAGCGTAGAGGCATCTACGGTCAGTTTGTAATCACCGGGCGGAACATCATCCACTTCAAAGTCGCCGCCCCCTACTGCCACAATGGTACGGGGACGCTTGCCATCATCAAGAATCAGGTGAACGTCAGAGATGCCTTTGGAATCCACTTGCCGCTTGCCCTGGAAGCGCTGGTCATTGAAGACGTTTCCCATCAGGCGGGCAAAGTCCACAATGCCAAAATCCACGATGGCAATTCTCTGGCGGATCAGATCCACCTGAGCTTCGTTCCTGGTGGTCATGCGCACGGCTGCGGGAAACTGGGTCAGGCTGAGGGAAACCATATGCTCGCCGCCATCCACATTGTTAAACCTGAAGCGGCCTAACTCATCGGTCAGAGCAGCATCGCCATTCTCCAACTCTACCCTGATGCCCTGATAACCGCGCTCACCGGCGTTGAAGGTGCCGTTGACGTTGGTATCACGGAAGACGCGGCCTTCGATGATGCGCCCGCCGTGGTGGCCGATGAGCAAGGAGGCCGGCATCACGCTGAAGCTCTTCTGGAAACCGAAGGAAAAGAGCGTGGTGCGCTGGGCAGCATGGGTGTGATCGTTGAAGGTCCAGACATTGCTCAGGCCCGAGTTCAGCCGGAGTGTGGGAGTCAGCTCATAGATGAGGTTGTAGCCGACGAATGGCGTCCAGGTTGCGCTTGTTCCTGAGGAGCCACGCGCCAGAGAGAAATTGGGGGACAAGAAGAGTTTCCTGCCGAGATGAAACTGCCCGGAAGCAAAAACCGAAGTATCGAAGGGCACCTGGGCATCCAATAGCGCCCGCACTTCCGGCGGCACATTATTGTTGGCAATAAAGGCCGCTGGATCGGCGAGGAAGACTGCCTGCAAAGCAGGCGAGAGGAGTCCCAGCTCCGAATTTATCTTCTGCACCAGGGAAGGATTGCGGCGCGTGTGCTGGAAGGCTGCCAGCATATTGCCGCCTTTCACCGGGAAGCTGAAAGAATCACGGAGAGTAAATTCGTCTTCAGAATTCAACTGCAGCGGATCCTGCACTGAACCGATGATCAGTTCCGCATCGTTAGACATCTGGGGAGCCAATTGATAGCGCCAGTTAGTATCAAAGCGGTTGCCGGTAGAAGCCTGGTTCGCAAATCCACCCGTGTTATGGCTGTAGGTATAGGTGAACATCAGGTCCTGGGCACGGGTGATCCTGTAAATGACCACCGGAGAAAGATAATCGGAGCTCCCAGGGTGAATGATGTTGTTAAAAGCGTCAGTGATGGAGTGCTGATAATAGAGGCTCTCGGTAAAATGCTCACCGCTCCGCAGAGACAAGCCGCTCTTCACGGAAGTATTGCTGGAAAACAGCGAGAATAACTGATTGAGCGGAAACAGTGTGGAGGATTTTGATCCGGCGGCAAAGAAGCTCAGGCCTTTGCCCACATAATCGACTTCGCCGCGCCCCATTCCACCATGGCTTCCGCCGCCACCCGTACCCTGCAGCATCCAGTGCTTATCGAGTGCATAGGTGAAGCCACCGGTCTGCATGAATTCATTCTCGCGCTTACCGCTTAATCCAAGAAAATCAGTAGGAGTATCGATGTAGCTGCTGGTGGTGAACAGGCTCAGCTTGTCCGACTGCTTGTGCAGAAACGAAAATCCACCAATGTCACGGGTGGAAGCAAAAGTCAGGTAAAAAAAGGGAATCGTAGTACCACCGAAAAACATGTACTGGTTATCACCGCGTCTCAGCGTAACCGCGGCCCCGCGCAACTGAATGACATCGGAGCCGATATAGGGGCTCATGTGGTATATGGGATCGTTATTGGTGAGGCTTACAGAGTAATCGAGAGCATGAAGATCAAGGCCGGGATTGTGGTAATAGACCGAACCATTCCTGATGTTGAAGGTGTGTCCAGCGGCATAGTTGTTGTCTTCAGTCTGAGCGGTAACATCAAGCCGACCGTTATTCCCGGCAAGCTGTGACCATGCCATGTTGCTGAGCAAAGAAACAGTCGTATTGCCATTGCTGTTGAAAAGCTGCACCGTGGAGCCAACCAGGCCATGCGCAAGCTCGGCCTGGCGACGCAGCATAGCGGGTGAAGGGAAAATTACCGGGCGGGCAACCACACGGATGCGGATGCTTACCGGCTTATCACCGATATATCCAAGGGCTATGGTTTCGCCGCGTTCCACGCCGAAGAACTGGATGGTGTCATAACTGGTTTCAACTTTGGCAATATCCGGATCGAGAATCACCAGATTGGTAATTCCCGGAATAACCACGCTCTTCGATGATTGCCAGTAAACCTCGACCAGCGACGGCAGCGATGACACGGAATTGGCCGTTGATTGGCCGAAAGCCACCGGAACAGCAATCATCACCAGCGCGAGGATGCTCAACGCTGCCATCAAAATCGTGATTTGCCGTTTCCAGCGCATTACGAAACGTTCCTATGGCTGCGCCACGCTAAAGGGCACCTGATGGGTTTCAATGCGGTCTTCAGCGTAAGCAACCGTAAGTATGGCCGTGTAGTTCCCCGCCGGAAGAGTTCCGGTCCAGTCCACGTGCATGCTGTCTTTCTGTCCCGGCAAAAATCTTTTTTGTTCGGTTTCCGCCTTAGCCACCAGCTTGCGCTGGGAATCCATGACGGCCACGCGAGCGCGGGGCAGCACATGAGTGTTGCTCATATTTTCAAGCGTGAACGACACGTCTAGCCCCTGATTCGCGCCTGGAGGAGAAACTTTGATATTGCTGAGTTCTATCTTGTATTCCTCAGTTTTTTCAGCGCTCAGTAGAATCAGGCATCCAAGACGCATATTGGTGTATACCTGCCGCTTGTCCGGGGTCTTGTCGCGGTCGAAGGCAAGTTGCGGCGTGGAAATCACGAACAAGGTCGCATAGTATCCGCCTTTGGCATCTGCAGGCGGCGTAACGATGGCCTTCATCTTCTGCGTGCCGTTTACAGCAACCTGGAAGTGCTCAGGAACGAACTGAATCCAGTTGGCGGCTGAGCGCGGAGAGCTTCCCGGCTCGGAGAACACCTTCTCATTCTTCTGGTCATACCAGAGATCGGTAATCTGCACGCTCATTTCTACCGGTGTCTGGCCATTGTTCACCGTCGCCAGTTCCAATTCAAAGGGAACGCCCGGTTTGAATTGTTTTCTGATCAATGCAGGAGCCAGGCCGACGGACTGGGCCAGAGTTGCCACTGGTAAAAGCAGCGCGGCCAACAGCAAGAAAGCGGGAAGCGAAATGTAATAACGTCTGGTTGTCATGGCACAGTCATTTGGAATGTAAGAACGGCGGTGTCGGCGCCAGTAAAGGCAGCCCCGCCATTCGTGTTGGAGACAAACAGCCCCAGATAGCGCGTGATCGTGCTTCGATTGGCGGCTGTAGTTGTAATCGTTACCCCGCCTCCCACAATTGGGGTGAATGCGCCAGTAACGGCAGCGGCGTCCTGGGGTATCAGAATCGTGGGATGCACGAAGTTTGTGGTCCTCTTCACGGATATAGTGGCCGTGGTTGAAGACTGGTCAGAGAACGCAGGCTGCAGCAGGTACGGAGTTGCATAAATCACGCCGCCAGTAGCGGAGTTGACCGTTAATCCTGCAGAGGGACTGATTCCCAAACCGTTCACGTTGCCGAAGTTGATGGCGTAATCGGCTGCGGGTGAGACAGTGAGGCCGCCAGTAGCAGTTCCCAGCGTAAGTTGCACGGCACTTTGCAGGGTCTCGCGGGGATTGTTCAGCGAGAGTTGGAGAGTTTCGATCACTCCTCCATTGTTGTTGCTGAACATGGTGAAGGTAATCACGGCTGAATCCGTGCCCTGGAATGCATTGGCGCCGTTATTGTCAGGAACAAAGATCGCCAGCCCGGCATTGACGGTTACGCTTTTTGCGATCCCCGGCCGCGCAATCACCGTGGTTTGGGCTCCCGCGTTGGTGGACAAATTTGAGAATTGCACGGAGGCAGTACAGGACGAAGAAGACGGACAGCTTTGCAGAACGAGCGCCACCGGATTTCCGAAATTAGTGCTGGCGTAAGCTGTTACAAAGCCGGTGTCGTTGGCCGCCAGCCCTCCATGAACGAAAAGACTATAGGTGGTAAGGTAAAGCGCCCCGTTGGTCAGCTTGATCACCGTCACACCAGCAGCGGGCGTGCCGATTCCCAGGGCATTCATGGTTCCGAAAGAGCTGATGTAGTTGTTGCCGACTTGGCTCAGGGTGATTCCCCCGGCCGCGGAAACGAGGTCGAAGTTGGCACCCGCCCAGGCAGGCAGGGTGAAGGTCAGAAAAAGAATGATGAGAGCCGCTCTTGAGGACATAGATACTGCCGCACACACCTTTCCATTTCGTTTATCGGCAGGAAAGATTGTGGCTTGAGCATCTGCACTCTTGCTTGCTCTCATCATTCCAATTCAAAACCATACTCATCAATGACGATACAGGAGGAGGAGGTAAGTATTATTACTGGACCGTCAATGTAAAGGTTACAGTTGCCGTTTGCGCTCCGGTCAAAGTGCCTGCGCCGTTGGTGGGGCTCACGGCCACACCGATGAAGCGGGTCTGGGCCTGGCCATTAGCGGCGTTAGTAACGATCGTGTCCGGGACAGCGCCGGTAGCCAGCGGAGTGAACTGACCAACGGCCGTAGGTACGGTGGCGGAGTTCGCGCTGTCACGAACCACGGCGATATCAGCAGCCGTGAAATTCGTGGTTACTTTCGCGGTGATTGTGTTGTTGGGTGTGGACTGTCCGGCAAATACTGGCGTCAGGTTGTAATCAGACCAGTAAATGGCGTTGCTGCTTCCGGGAGTTGTCGGGGCAAAGACGCTGCCGCAGGTTGGCGCATTAATGGCCAATGCATCTACCGTGCCGAAATCTACGCTGTAATCCGGTGTGCCTAAGGGTGTAACTGTACAGTGGGGCGTAGCCGCTGTACCAGTGCTCAGAGTTAGCCGGACGGCCGACTGTACGTTTGCTGAAACCTGAAGTGTCGGCGACACTGTATTGCTGCTGGTGTTCTGCGTGCCTGCAAAGGCCGCAGTCGCCATCAACCCCATCACTACGAATGCCAGGTATTTCTTCATCTTTTCTCTCTCCTTGTATCTCATCGTGGAACGACATCTATTACGGAAGGACAATCGTCCTCTCCAGCCCACATTGTTTAAGTTCTTCTAAGGATGTTCAACAGTACTTCCGTAATCGCCACGTTCTATAGGGGATTTCCCCTTATTTTTCAGGGCTTTTTTCCTCAAGAAGACTGCGTACAGAGGTAATACACCGCCCATCAGCGGCTTCTTCCTGAGAAAATTCGAGTTCCCTGAGCAAAAAGTACACGTCACGTTGTGCTTTTGAGCACAACTCACCGTGACGCCCTTCACGCTATAAAACTTTAGATTTAAAGCAGATTGTGACTCAGATTGGCTCCGGCGGGAATAGGATTTCGCCAGGTGTATCCCGGAAAGTAAACGGGCTTCGCAGCGTTTGCGATGATGCGAAGCCCGGATGAGAACAGAGAACTACTTGCGGGATGGTGGCTTAGAGTTACCGTTCTTCTGGCTGGCTTTCTCTTCTTCAATCAGCTTTTCCGTACGCTGCCCGACTTTTTGCATCATTTCCTGCATCATCTTCTGCTGTATAGGGCCCACAGCAACCATGCTCTCCTGCATAATCGATGGCAGTTCATTGAGGAACTTCTGCCCTGTGGGAGAAGAATAGAATGCCAGCACGACATCAATATCTGCATTGGTGAAATGCCGTTGGTACATAGGCACCATCGCTTCAATGATTTCATCTATGTGCATGGTGTCCACTACGTCCTGCATGACTCCGTCCAACATCTCATTGAGGTGTTTGATTTCGTTCGGGGTGGCATCAGCCATCTGCTGTTGAAATGTTTGTGCGAAAGCGGCTTTTGCCTGCTGCATGGCGTATCTGGACGGCGGCGGATGAAATGCACGATGGCGATTACCTGGAGGATAATTCCGTTACCGAAATTACCCGATAAAATGCCCATGTTTTGCGTGAACTATATCACAGCTACCGGGCGCGGGGATGGGTACGGTCGTAGACGTCCATGATCTGGCGTATGGAAAGCTGGGTGTACTTTTGGGTGGTCGAAAGACGTTCGTGTCCTAAGAGTTCCTGGATGGCGCGCAGATCGGCGCCCTCGCTCAGCATGTGCGTGCCAAAAGCATGGCGCAGCGTATGCGGATGGACGTCTGGCGGCAACCCCCTGGCTATGGCGATCTGCTTTACGATGCGGGCGACGCTGCGAGATGTGAGTGGTCCGCCACGGCGGTTGATGAACAATCGCCGAGCAGTTTTGCCGCTTTCAGACAGCACCTTCCGGCGCGCATTCATATACGCTTTCAATGCTTCTTCTGCCTGGCCCTCAAGGGGGACATAGCGCTGCTTTTTTCCTTTACCGCAAATCAGAATCACGCCATTGGCATAATCGATGTCACCAAGGTCAATGCCCGTCAATTCAGAATTGCGCAAGCCACAGCCATAAAGCAGTTCGAAAATAGCGCGGTCGCGTTCGGGAAAAGCTGCCTGTTCAGGCATTTCGCTGTCAAGCAGACCGTTCATCTCTTCCAGCGTAGGCACACGCGGCAATTTCCCGGGCAGCCTGGGTGTGGCGACCAGCTTGGCGGGATTTTGCTGGACAATCCCTTCACGCGCCAGCCACTTATATAGAGAGCGCACCGCAGCCAGCGCACGGGCCACCGAGACTTTGCTCAATCCATTTTCGTGCAGATGAGAAAGAAAGCTACGGATGAATACGTGATCTACATGCTTCCAGCGCATCTCCGGCCCCAGGAATTCAGCAAAGCGGGTCAGTTCCTTCAGATAAGCGCGCCGGGTGTGTTCGGAGGCGTTCTTCCCTTTCAGGGACTCCAGAAATTTCCGGAGAGCCTTAGTGATTTCAGGGTTGGTTTGCAGCGTGGCCTGCTTCATTTCCGTTTAGCCCGTGGATGATATTCGCGATAGACGGTGCGCAGCCGGTCGAGGGCGACATGGGTGTAGATCTGGGTGGTGGAAATGTCGGCGTGCCCCAGGATAGTCTGCACGGTGCGGAGGTCCGCGCCATTGCCTACCATGTGAGTGGCGCAGCTATGACGCAGAGTGTGCGGGCTGGCGTGACGTCCGGAGGCAGATGCAGCTCTTACCATCATCCATACACGCTGGCGGCTGAGGCGTCCGCCGCCACGCTTGACGAAGAGTATGGGCGAGATCTTCCCTTGCAATAGCGCCTGCCGGCCGTCGGCAATGTAAGCGCGGATGGAATTCTGCGCGGCACGCCCGAGAGGCACGAGTCTCTCTTTATCGCCTTTTCCGCGAACCAGTACATGCCCGAGTTCCAGCTTCAGATCTTCGAGCTTCACATTGATGAGCTCGGAGACGCGCACCCCGGCAGCATAGAGCAACTCCAGCATAGCATGATCGCGCTGAGCTATAGCGGCTGCCAAGGCGGAATCCTTTGCAGTCTTCACGGCTTCCAGCATGGAATCAATCTCAGAACCTGCCAGGGCTTTGGGCAAGACTTTCCACTGGCGGGGACTCTCAATATCGAGCGTAGGATCATGCTGGATCATGCGGTCGAGCAGCAGATATTTATAGAAATGCCGCAAGGCAGACAGCTTCCGGGCCACCGAACGATCCTTCACTGCATGAGCAAACAACCGGCTCAGGAAGGCACGAACATCTTCGCGCCGCGCCTGCAACAGCTCTTTGCGGCGGCGCTCCAGGAATTCCGCAAACTGAATTAGGTCTGATTGGTAAGAGGCGACCGTCAGGGCAGCGAGTCCTTTTTCGACTTTCAGGTAATCGCGGAACCGGCCGAGGACGCGCTGGTTGGCGGCATTCACGTTTCCAGTATGCCCGCCGGGGAAACAGGCAGGTAATAACAAGAGAGGTTCGTATGGTGGGGTCGAGAGCAGGAATTTGCCGCTGATGAACGCTGATCGCCGCTGAAAAATCCAAAACCTTTGAAGTACCTAAGCGCTTAGGATTATGCTAGGATTTGAACGAATGCCTACAGTCCTCAGGTTTGAAGGGCTTAGAGTAGTGATTTATCCAAACGACCACCGTCCCGCCCACGTCCATGTGATAGGCAGAGGGTGCGAAGCGCTGTTCAATCTGAATTGCCCGAACGGGCCGGTTGAGCTTCGAGAGAGTTACCGGTTTTCGCGGCGCGAGATTGTTCAGATTGAGTTTGTACTCACAAATCATCTGAGAAATCTGTGCGAGGAATGGGAGGCTCTTCATGGCAATGCATGACAAATTTGAACTGGCGAATACACGCGCGAAAGACCGGCAGAGAACTAGTCCCAAAGCTGTTTCTGCTAAATATGATGGAAAGGCCGGACGCATCGTTATTCATCTCAGTTCCAAAGTAGACCTGAGTTTCTCGCCCCGTGATGCCCAGGGACTAGAAGACGCGAAGCCTTCTCAACTGAAAGAAATAGAAATCAGTCCATCAGGTTTTGGTATTCACTTTCCCAAACTTGACGCAGATATTTATTTACCGGCTCTGCTGGAAGGATTTCTAGGATCGCGACAGTGGATGGCCGCCAGATTAGGACAGGCAGGCGGGAAATCAACAAGCACTGCTAAACGTGCTGCTGCCCGAGTAAATGGAAGGCTTGGGGGACGTCCTAAGAAGGTTGCCGCTAGTTAGGCATTCCTATATCGCCCTTCCGGGACTCTGATCGTCTGTTTCATATTTACCCACGTCTTCCGACGTGGGCTCAATAATTACGCGCCTCTGGCGCTTGGAACGATCCAACTTGGAAGGCGATCCAGCTACTCTGCTTGGGCGAGCTATGCCCTGAAAACGGAAGCAGCAGCTTGCATCGAGCGTGGCCGACTCAGCAGGAACTGCCTTGTTTGAGGGGAGCAAGGCAGTTCCCGGCAAGTGCAGCCGCTGGCGAACTATCAGGCTGCGGACGTCTGTGAGGCAGCGCGGATGGGCACCGCCATTCTGACGATTTGCGGTTTGATCGGCGCTCCGGCAAACATGTTCCAGACAAAGCCCATGAATGCTCCGGCAGCAAATCCAACCGCCGCCCATGCAACAGGAGCAATGACCGCCAGTACCATCGCGTTTTCGGTAATGGGGTTATTCAACTGGCTGAGGGAGGCATGCTGTGCCAGGAAAAACAGTGACATGACGGGAACAAACAGCACCGCCATGGCTCCATGCAGCACCGCTGAAACGCTCGCCACCAGAAAAACGTTGATCATTTTTACTCTTCTCATTTCGATCGGCTCCTTCTATGGGCGCCTTCTGTCCGCGAACACAAAGCGCGTTACCTCTAAAACAAAAACGGCCCAGAGATATTCCATCTCTGGGCCGAATCCTGGTCGTACCCGGCACTGCCGGTAACGAAGATCGGGGCCCCTGGCCCGATAAATACTAGCGCTGCGCAGCAGCGCTACTTACGCCATTAGCGGTAAGTCTTCTTGGCAACGGCCTCCACACAAATGATTTCGCCGCTGCGGAATTGAATGTTGATGGAACCGGGATACTTGCGGGTTTTAATGAAATCCAGCAAGGCAATGTACAGTTCCTTGGGGATCTGCACGTTGTTCCCGTTGGGTGAAATAGCAATATATTTCCCTTCGGCAGGAGCGGAAGACAAGTCAGTGGTGGCAGGCGGCGCCACTACACCCACTGCACCACCGTTTTGCGACAGTTTGAGCGCAGTATTCGCAACGTAGACTCTGGACTCTGCCATGATGTTGAATTCCTTTTCTTGAGAACTTTTGCGTCTGAGGTTTGCGCCACGGGCAGCAGGCGCCCGGGCCATGATTAAGCGATGCGAATCAACATGTTCTCAGGCATTGACATCGAGGCATGCAGAGGTCTGGCTGCGGGGGACAAAGTACCAGAATGGATTGCGCTTCAACTCTCCCGGGTTCCGATACAGCGCGGGCTTGAGCCCGCGGACGTCGGAGGAAGACGTGACCAAGCGCAGGTTGGATGGCTGGGGGTATCATCCGTCTCATTTGTCACTCCTTGGGCCAAAGCCCAGTTGAACGTCTGAATTGGAGGGTCCCTCATCAAAACCCTGAAACGCAAAATGGCCCAGAGAGCTGTGTCTCTGAGCCAAATTCCTCGTCACACCGGAAGCCGGGAACCGGAATCGGGGCTCACTTATTTACTATTTTGTAAATACCAACGCTAAACTCACTTATCAAACAAGCTCTAATTAAGACTGCATTATTTATAGGTTTTCTTCACCAGAGCTTCCAATCCCGCAATGCCGCCGTTTCTAAATTGAATCACGACTGAGCCGGTCGCTTTGTTTCCCTGCAGGAAATCCCAGAGCACACCGAAGAGTTCTTTAGGAATCTCGATGTTGTTGCCGTCTGGAGCAACCACGAGATACTGGTGTTTACCGTCCTGGATGGATGTGACCGACTGCATTCAAGCTCCTTCATCTTTGGGCACACTGGAGTTTAAAATCCGGGGTCGGGACTGTTGTTTTCACCTATTCTGATTAAAGAAAATAATTCACCCAGCCAACTGAGTATGCACTTTATATGGAAAGGTAAAGAACTCATAAAAAAAATTACAAATGTTCTATTTTCGGAAAAAATTAACAACTCTAGCGGAATCAATCAGGTAGCACACCCCGTCATTGCAGGCCACCCGGATACCCCAAAATTCATGGGTACTGGCATAGGAATTTAGTATCAATTCGGGACTTTTCCATAAGCAGAACAATGCTTTCAGAGAACCCTGGTTTCGCGCGGACTTCGCGTCTTAGATTGTTGGTGGTTTGGGCTCACCCCTGCGGTGGCAGCTTTCCGCTCAGCAACCCACTGAATCCGCTGGCTGGACATCTCACCCCGACGTAAAACGTGCCGAAAAGCGCATAAACGGCGCTGACTTGATCGAAGCGCATTTCGTAAATCAATTTCTTGAATTCCAGCGGATCATCGGCAAACAAATCGACACCCCACTCCCAGTCGTCAAAGCCGATGGAGCCGGTAATGATCTGCTTCACGAGCCCGGCGTAGCGGCGGCCGATTAACCCGTGCTCTTCCATCTGGCGCTGGCGCTCTTCAATGGGAAGCTGATACCAGTTCTTGTCCTCGCCCCGGCGGCGGTCCATGGGATAAAAGCAGATGTAGCGCGCAGGCGGAATCTGCGGATAGAGCCGGGAGCGCATGGCCTCAGTCTGGCGCTTGATGGTTTCCTGCATCACCTCGTTCCATTCCGGCGAGTTTGGCTGTACGCCCTGCTCCTGCAAGGCGCGGTACATTTTGACTGAGGATTCATACAGGCCCAACTCCACCACAGATAAATAAGAGGTGGTTTGTTCGAGGAAATCGCTCAGTTTCAGGTTGGCGAGCTGAAGTTCCGCGGCCTTGAGCTGCTCGAAAGATTGGCGGAAATGCACCAGCAGCAGATCGCCTTTATGTCCCAACAGGGAAAAGAGCGCGGTCTGGCCGTCTTCATTGTGTTCGAGCTTTTCGAGCAACGAAGCAGCTTCGCGGGCAATCTCCTGTTTCTGCTGTTCGCCAAGCTTGCGCCACTCCGTCCAGCGAAAACGAAACATCTGGTGAAGCACGCTGGAGCCTTCAATGGTGATGGGGACGGCGGGAAGCTGCTGTTTCATCGTGGTGGTATCAATTCCGCTGGTAGTGGAAGCCATGTGTTTTCCTCTGCTATTGTGATTGTAAGCCCCGGCAATCAAAAATCGCGGTTGCGAGGCCTTTCATTATGCCTTCAGCACAAGCCAAAGTCCGCAAACCCACTGCTGCCGCCAAGACAGCCAAGGCCAGGAAAAACGGCTACGACCCTCTAGCCCCTGGCAGAATAAAGACCATCTTACAGCGGCTGGATCAGACGTATCCCGGCGTAACCTGCGCATTAAAACACAAGAATGCCTGGGAATTACTGGTGGCCACGATTCTTTCCGCACAATGCACTGACGTGCGCGTGAACATGGTCACCCCGGAGCTGTTCAGAAAGTATCCCACGCCGGCGCATTTTGCAGCACTCAAACCGGAGCAGCTTGAGCCCGATATTCGCTCGACGGGGTTCTTCCGGAATAAATCCAAATCCATTGTAGGTGCGGCCAAAACCATCATGCAGGATTTTGGCGGCCAAGTGCCGGATGAGATGGACAAGCTGCTGACCGTGCCAGGGGCGGCTCGAAAAACCGCCAATGTCGTGCTGGGCTCATGGTTCAAGAAAGCTGTGGGTGTGGTGGTGGATACCCACGTCCACCGGATTTCGCGGCGATTGGAGCTGACCCGCAATGACGATCCCAAGACTATCGAGCAGGATTTGATGAAGGTGCTCCCGCAGGAGAAGTGGATCGGTTTTTCCCACCAGATCATCCACCACGGACGCGCCTTGTGCGTAGCGCGAAAGCCCAAATGCGCCGAGTGCCCGCTGGAAAACATCTGTCACGCGGCGGATAAAACATGGTCAACCGTAGAGATTCATAAAGCGGCGAAACCATAACCCAATCGGTTTTAACCGCAGTGTGGCGAGCCACAACCAAAACCTTTTCCCACAGAGGACCTAAAGGGCGCAAAGGTAACAAAAGTAGTTGAGTGAAGGAAAAGGCCACGCACGAGGAATGCTAATCATGAGAAGCATACTTTCATTCATATTTGTGTTATTGACCAGCGCGAGCGCCGTTTCCCAGACAGTCATCACCGACCCAGCGCAGATTGCCGCCAAAAGCAAGCTGGACATCCAGCCGCTGAGCGTAGACAAGCTCTACATGACGCGCTTTGTGGGTGATTGCGAGTGGTCGCCTGATAACAAGCAGGTAGCCTTCGTCTCCAACATTACCGGCCGCAATAACATCTGGATTGTTCCTGCAGAAGGAGGCTGGCCGAATCAGCTCACGGTCAGCAACCAAAGGCAGGCCAGCATTACCTGGGCGCCAAATGGACGCTGGATCGCCTATCAATCCGATTACGATGGCAACGAACAATGGGATATTTTCCTGGTCTCACCCAGGAGTGGCCAGGTGCTGAACATCACGAACACTGCCGAAATTTCTGAAGAAAATCCGATGTGGTCGCCGGATGGTGAATTCCTGGCCTACACGGTAAAGCCCAAAGACTCGCCCACTCACGAAATCGACATCATGGAAGTGGCCACCAAAAAAGTCCGCCACATTACCGTGAATACACCGAAAGAGCTGAGCAATTTCAATCCCCGTTGGTCAAAAAATGGAAAATGGATTGTGTTTACCCAGGCCAACGCAGCGGGCAAGGACACCAATATTTTCATCGCCGATGCAGCTACAGGCAAAGCGACGAATCTCACCCCCCATGAAGGTGAGCATATTTTCAGCGCCAGTGACATCTCTCCAGACGGAAAAACTGTTCTGATTACCTCGAATGCCGGCAATGGGTATGACAATGTGGGTCTACTGGATGTCGCGAGCAAGAAAATCACATGGCTCACTACCGACAAATGGGAGATCAACTCCGGCGGCTTCTCACCCGATGGCAAACGGCTTACCTGGACGGCCAACGTGGATGGCAATGGCGAGCTCTTTATTTATGATGTCGAGACCCGCCAGGCCCACGCTTTGCCTCTGCCGAAAGGCGTAAACAGCCCGGCGGGTGACACCACTGCATTCAGCCGTGATGGCGCGCATATGCTGCTCTCGCACAACGGCCCCAATGCTCCGAATGACATCTGGGTCTATGACTTCCCTGCTTCGAAACCGCACCAGCTTACTCATGCCTTGATTGCCGGAATCCGCAGTGAAGACATGGTTGAGCCCTTCCTTGTCCACTACCCCAGCAAAGATGGCAAATGGCAAATTTCTGCCTTCGTCTATGTGCCGTACAACGCGGAAAAGAATGGCCAGAACGCGGCGATTGTCTACATTCATGGCGGCCCGACCAGCCAAACCATCAATTCGTTCAGCCGCAACATTCAATTTCTGGTGAACCAGGGATTCTTCGTGATCGCCCCGAACTATCGTGGCTCGACCGGATACGGCAAAGAATTCATGGATGCCAATCGCTTTGATATGGGCGGCGGCGACCTTGAAGATGTGATCTCCGCCGCCGAGTGGATCAAGAGGACCGGCTATATCGATCCGAAGAAAGTTGCGGTTATGGGGGGCAGCTATGGCGGCTATCTCACCATGATGGCGGTGACCAAGGCTCCTGATCTCTGGGCTGCGGGCGTGCCCATTGTTCCCTTTGTGAACTGGTTCACGGAAGTGGAAAATGAAGACCCGGCGCTGCGCCAGTATGATCTGGCAACTATGGGTGATCCAGTGAAGGATAAAACGCGCTTCCAGGAGCGTTCTCCGGTTAACTTTATCGACCAGATCAAGGCCCCGCTGCTGCTGCTGGCTGGAGGACACGATCCGCGCTGTCCTAAGACCGAAGCTGAGCAGGTGGCCAGCGCCATCAAGAAGCGCAACGGGGTAGCCGAGTTGAAAGTGTATGAGAATGAAGGCCACGGCTTCGCCAAAGTGGAAAACCAGATTGACGCTTACACGCGCATGGCCGATTTCCTGAAGAAATACGCCAAGCCGGCAAATTGCGGCTGCAACATTTACGACTGAAAAAATTCACCACAGATTTGCACAGATAAACACTGATAGATTCTCACGAATCCGATCTGTGTTTATCTGTGCAAATCAGTGGTCAGGTCTTTCTTCCCCTGCACTAAGAATGATGCATTCTAATTAACGTTGACCCTCATTTGCGGCAACGCTAAACTGACTCCAATGACCACCATTGCCGATGTCACTGCGGCCCCTAAAGTTGAATCTATTGCTGAACTGAAACGTATTTGCAACCGCCTGCGCATCGAGATCGTGAAGATGATCGGAGCGGCGGGCAGTGGACATCCGGGCGGCTCGCTCTCAGAAGTTGAGCTGCTTACAGCCCTGTATTTCCGCGTGCTGCGGCATGATCCACGCAATCCGGAGTGGCCGGAGCGCGACCGCTTCATTCTTTCCAAGGGACATGGCTGCCCCGCGCTCTACGCAGTGCTGGCCGAGACTGGCTATCTCGATCATTCCGTGCTGGGTACCCTGCGCAAGTTGGGATCGCCGCTTCAGGGTCATCCGGACAAGCGCTTTTTGCCGGTGCTTGAAGCGAATACCGGCTCTCTCGGGCAGGGGCTCTCCATCGGGATCGGCATGGCCATTGCCGCGAAGCTGGATAAAAAAGACTGGCACACTTTTGTGATGGTTGGCGACGGCGAGATACAGGAAGGCCAGAACTGGGAAGCGGCCATGTTCGCGCCTTACCACAAGCTGGAGAATCTTACAATCATCATCGACTACAACCACCAGCAGCTTGATGGATTCACCAAAGACATTCTCGACGTTTCACCGCTGCGGGAAAAGTTTGAAGCATTCGGCTGGCGCGCCGTAGAGATTGACGGCCACGACCTGGAGCAGGTCATTCCCGCACTGGAAGAGGCACGCAACGGCAAAAATAAAGACGCGCGCCCGACCTGCATTGTTGCGAATACCGTCAAGGGCAAAGGCGTGTCATTCATGGAAAACAATCCCGAGTGGCACGGAGTGGCGCCCAAGCCTGATCAGGTTTCCGCTGCAGTTACGGAACTGCAAGAAAAAGCCAAACACCTGTAATCCTGAGGAGAACACTTGAGCTCAACCACCATGCCAAATACCACCGCGAAGTTCGAGTTGAAGATGGGTGTGGCCACCCGCGAGGCCTATGGACAGGCGCTGGTTGAACTTGGCCGCAAAAACCCCAACGTAGTGGCATTGGACGCCGATCTGGCGAAATCCACATTCAGCGCAAAATTTCAGAAGGAATTTCCCGATCGTTTCTATACCTGCGGCATTGCCGAGGCCAACATGGTGGGCATTGCCAGCGGTCTGGCTCTGGCGGGAAAACTTCCTTTCGCGTCGTCATTTGCCGTCTTTCTTTGCGACAAGGGTTACGACCAGCTTCGCATGTGCGTGGCGTATCCGGGTGTGAATGCCAAGTTCGTTGGCTCGCATGGCGGCATTTCCATCGGTGAAGATGGCCCCAGCCAGCAGGCGGTGGAAGATTATGCGTTGATGAGTGCGCTGGCGGGCTTTGTGGTGCTCAATCCTTCTGACGAATTTTGTGGGCGGGCCCTGGTGCATCGCATGGCCGAGCACAATGGACCGGTTTATATGCGCACCGGCCGCCCCAAGGCTCCCATCCTCTATGGCCCCGGCGATACATTCGAGATCGGCAAGGCCAAGCAACATGGCAATGGGCGCGATGTCGCCATTGTGGCCTGCGGGTTGGAGGTCGGTTACGCCTTGCAGGCCCAGGCGCAGCTTGCCGAAGAAGGCATTCAGGCGCGGGTTCTCGACATGCATACTATTAAGCCAGTCGACGAGACAGCTATCGCGCAGGCGGCCAAGGAGTGCGGCGCAATCGTAACCGCCGAGGAGCACCTGCTGGATGGCGGCCTCGGTTCACAAGTCGCCCGGGCTGTGGCGAAGAGCTATCCGGCGCCCATGGAATTCGTGGGGATTCAGAATACCTATGCCGAGTCTGCCACGCCCGAGCAACTCATGGAAAAGTACGGTTTGACTGCCCCGTTCATCGTTGAGGCAGTACGATCGGTGTTAAAGAGAAAAAGGTAAGCCCGCGAGGCCGCAGCAGGTCATCAACAAGATAGTTAGCCAATGAAATAGTTAGCCAGCGAAGCTGGCGATATTCTTCTAGCCCACGGCGCAAGCCGTGGGTAGCGATGGAAGAGGAACTATGAAAGCCCGCGTAGCGGGCGGCATATGTCGCAAGATAACACATCCAATCCGTCCGAACCGCAGCGACAGCAGGTATCAGATCCCTCCAGCTACTGCCCGAATTGCGGCTCGCAGATGAGCGACTCGCGCTGCAAAATGGTCTGCAAGACCTGCGGATTTTTTCTGAGTTGCAGCGATTTCTACTAAGAGAACCGCTTAAGACAAAAAGGGCCGGAGTTTACCGGCCCTTTTGATCAATCCACTCTATCAACCTATCACTGACCGGATCTATCGGTGCGTGCCTCGCGGAATACCTTGCGAACTTCAGAGATGAAGACGTTCGCGCCTTCGGGCGACTGTACCGAGCCGGAGAGCGTGTTCCGCCAGTTGATGTTGCGTCCGTAGAATGCGGTGTTCGAGTCTTCATCAGGACGCACAGCCGCGCCGCTCAGTTCCAGGCCCGCAAACAGGCCTTTAGCGCGGGAGTATGCCAGTATCTCGGAGTTGGCTTTCATGTCAGTAGAAGCTTCAGCCGAGCGGCCAATCGGACCGGCTGCCAGAGAAGCATCTACGCCGATCTTGAAATTGTCTTTCATTAAACTGTCAACGCCGCGCTGGTTCATGAACAACAGCACCAGATCCACTTCTTCCACGCCTATCTGCGCGCCCCAGCTTCCGCCGGAGAGAGTAAGAAATGCCGGTGCGCTCCAACCATGTCCTGTGCGGCAAGTTACGACGCCGCGTCCGTGACGTCCGCCGATCACAAACCCGCCTTTGACCATGGAAGGAATCACAGCCACGCAACGCGCCTTGGCCAGCACTGTTTCCGGAATGTTGTTTTCCGGCACATTCATGAGTTGATCCAGAACCTTGGCTGAATCCTGCAGACGGTCCATCACTTCCGGCTGGTCACCCTTTGGTCCCGGATTCGACTGAGTAGACGCGGTCTGGTTCGGACTGTTGCGCATCTGGTGGCGACAGCCTGCGAATACAATCGCCAGCATGAACAACACTAATCCCAAAACTGCCCTTTTCATTTTATTTGCCTTTCGAGAATGGCGGAATGCCTGAATAACTACTAAGTCTGATGCGCTACTCATCAGGAGGTTGGAAGCTTTTGAGCAGCAGCTTGCGAATTCTGGGTTGTCGAGGGTTTAACCGCAGCGCAGCAGAGCCGCCACTAAACCTAACCACAGAGGACACAAAGGTTTCACAAAGGGCACGGAGGAAAAGCTTTTGAGAGAAGAGCAAGAAGCCGCGAATGACGCGACAGCGAGAATTTACACGAATTAAAAGATCGGGAGCAGGAATGCATCTGCTCGACAGAATTCTTCGCGGGTGGCACAAATTTGATTGTAGTTAGCAGTGCGAAGGATGCGAAGCAAGCAGAGCGCAGCATTCGTGAACGCTGCGCTCGGCAGATGCGAGAGGCTTATTTCTTCTTTTCCTTTTCTGGTGGAACGTTCTGCAGAGACTTGGGATCGGAGAGATTTTTGGGCGAGGCTTTCTGCAGGGCGGCAACCAGGGTACGTCCGGCAGCAGGAGTGCCTACCTTATGCAAGCGGACAATCTCTCTGGCGGTAATTTTATGTCCGTAGATTTTTTCGTTGGCGCTGCCATCCTGGCGCAGAGTCGAGCCTTCCAGCGAGACACCAGCAAACAGGCCGCGCGAACGTGAATACGAGAGAATCTCTGAGTGCATAAGCAGGTCGGTATCGGCCTGGGCATCGCGTCCTTTGGGACCGGCGGCAGCAGCAGCGTCTCCGCCCAGCTTGATCTTGCTCTTCAGCAGCGAATCGACTCCCTTGGGATTCACCACCAGCAGAACAAAATCGGTGGCCTGTCCGCCCAGTTGCAGGCCGATGTTGCCACCCTCCAGCGCGTACATCGCCGGCGGGCCCCACGGCCCGGTGTAGTTCTGTCCGTTGCGGCATGACATGGCTCCGCGCCCGTAGCTGCCCCCAATTCCAATAGCGAACTTTTTCACTGAAGGAAAAACGATGACGCATTCGGCACGATCGAGAAGCGATTTGGGAATGTTGTCTGGAATGTTGAGAATTTCCTGCAACACCTCGCCTGCATGTTTCAGGCGGTCTTCTTCGTGTTCCTGCGCCAGAGCCGCAACACCCATCAAAACTGCTGCGATAAAGATATAGATTCTCTTCATCATCACCCTCCTGCACCATTCCATGTATGGTGAGCAGTTTACATCAAACTAAATGCGGTTTAACCACAGCGTGGCGAGCCACAACCAAAACCTTTTACCGCAGAGGGCGCAGAGGACGCAGAGGTAACAAAAGTAGTTTATGTGTATTGAATTGTTGAAGTTATATATGCGCAGTCCCTAAGGAGACTATTTTTCGCCAAACAGTCTTGGAATACAGAATTCGAAGGTTTTCTTGATTTCATCCAGGGACCAGACCGGCTGCTTGCCGGCGCGAACCTGCAGCATGCGGTCGCGCAGCAATCCTTCAAACATGCCGATCAAGCCGGAGGCGAGCGCACGTGGACTTATCTCTGAAATACCGCGTTCGGTGCAAAGCTGCGCGACCATGGCTTCGATCATGCCAACAAAGCGCAGATAACCCTCGGTGATCAGCACTTCATCACTGCCCCGGCGCACCCGGCGGCCTTCCAGAAGCATAAGCTCGGCAAGCTGTGAATCAGCTTCCATGGCCTGGAGCATGAGTTCAAAGGCTACGCGTAACTTTTCCCGGGGCTCGCGAATCACCGTGGTAGCCGCAAAAGCCGGAGCAATCTTCTGCCATCCTTCTTCAAAGATAGCCTGCAGAATTCCTTCTTTTCCGCCAAAGTGCTTGATCAGTTGCGATTCGCTGGTTTCCGCCTGACGAGCGATGGCAGAGGTAGTAGTGCTCTCATATCCGCCACTGGAAAACAGTTCCTTGGCCGCGGATAAGACCCGGGCACGCGTCGGAAGCTGTCTGCCGGTAACAGGGGAATTCATAAGGCAAAGATTAGCCTAAGAGACCCGCCGCAGCAAGTGTCAATTCCTAAATAGGCAGCAGAAACTCTAACGATGAAAGCGATATCGGTACATTTGACAAGTAGTGTTACTACTGGATATCTTGCTATTTAGTAGCCGCTCCCACTCTCGGAGGCGGCACTGGACTCGAAGGAACTCAAGCTCAGCCGTCTTCAACCCGCTGCGCCGCTGCTGAAGACGCCAGTCAATCTCAACCGACCGAAATCGCGCGTACTTGGACGGAGCACGCCTGTTTCGGTGCGTTACGCGTCACATCCATAGGATCCTTCTTTTTAGGCAGAGCGCACACGGGTAAGCGCTCTGCCTTTTTTGTTGTGGTGACGCATCTCCCCCGCAGCGGAGGGCGGCTGCGCTCCATAAGATTTTGTTGTGACACGGCTCCGCGGCTCCCCCTGGCAGGCAGCAGCTATACTGTTACGCTTCTTCATTCAGCGAGAAATGGAATCAACCACCATGAACAAACAGAAGTGCTCCACGCTGCTGCTGGCGCTGGTTCTTGTCTGGAATGCCGCAACCGCTTACGCGCAGAAAAACTCCCATGTGCCCACACCCTCGGAGTTCGCAGGTTTTGAGGTCGGCGCCGACCGCAAGCTGGCCGACTATCGCCAGATCGCGGCCTATTTCAAAGCGCTGAGTGCGGCGAGCGACCGCGTTCAGATCGAAGTTCTGGGCAAGACTACCCTGGGTGAGGAGATGTTCATGGCGGTAATCTCCACGCCGGAAAACCTGCGCGATAAAAGCAAATACCAGGAGATTGCGCACAAGCTGGCTGATCCCCGTGGGCTGTCCAAAGAGCAGATCGATTCCCTCGCCAATGACGGCAAAGGCATTTTGCTGCTTACCTGCAACATTCACTCTACCGAGATCGGCTCCAGCCAGATGGCGATGGAGTGGGCCTATAAGCTGGCCACCACCAGCGATCCGGAGATGATGCGGCGTCTCAATGACGTAATCGTGCTGCTGGTGCCTTCGCTCAATCCTGACGGACAGATCATGGTGACCGAGTGGTACCGAAAATACCTGGGAACAAAATACGAGGGCGGCGCGATGCCCTATCTCTATCACCATTACGCCGGTCACGACAATAACCGCGACTGGTACATGCTCACGCAGATTGAAACCAAAAACGTGAACCGCGAGGTGTATCACGAATGGTTTCCGCAGTTCTGGCTGGATGAACACCAGATGGGCCCCTATGGTCCGCGAATCTACATTCCTCCAAATGCCGACCCCGTAGCCAAGCTGGTAAATCCACTGGTTCACCGCGGCAACAATCTGCTGGGCGCGACCATGGGCTGGCGGCTGGAAGAGGCGGGCAAATCGGGGGTGATCTACAACTACTCGTTTGACGCCTACTGGCCGGGCGGCACCCGCAATACCGGCTGGTGGAAGAACATGTATGGCGTGCTGACCGAGGTGGCCTCGGCGCGCATTGCTACACCGATACAGATTGCTCCCACGGAACTGCAGGGCGGCACCAAGGGATTGATCCAGTACCAGCAGCAGATCAACTTTCCCAATCCCTGGCCGGGTGGAACGTGGCGGCTGCGCGACATCATGGATTACGAGCTGATCGTCTCTGACGCAGCACTGGAAACCATGAGCAAGTACCGGCGTGAGTTACTACGCGGTGTGGCCAGCATGGCGGAAGAGGCTATGGAATCTGCCCAGCCCACCCAGTACTGGACCATCTCGAGAAAAGACCAGCGTGACCCCATCACGGCCGCACGTCTTGCATCTCTCTTGCTGGAACACGGAGTCGAGGTACAGCTTTCCGGTGATAAAAAGACATTCCTGATTCCGACACGGCAGCCTTACAGCCGCTTTGTCGAGGAGATGCTGGGGATACAACGATATCCGGAGGTGCGTCCCGCGCCCAATAGCGGCATTCTCGAACCTTACGATGTCGCGGCCTGGTCTCTCCCGCTGATGATGGGCGTGGATGTACAGAAGACTTATCTCACGCCTGAAGAGCTGAAGGCAGCCACAGTTCTGCATGAGGTTCCATGGGCAAAAACCGAAGCTGTGGGAGGCAATGCCAAATATCTAATTCTGCAATATCAGGGAAATAATGTGTTCGCATTCATGAACGCTGCGCAGAAGCTGGAAGTAAAGGCTTATGCCGCACCAAGCATTCCTGTCGATGGCGCCCGAGGGGATCATGTGCTGATCTTTACTGCGCATCCCCAGCTTGCTGATTTGGCTGAACGCTTCCACCTGCAACTTGGATCCACCGGGGGGCTGCCAAAATCAGAGATTGCTCTGCAACGGCCTCGTATCGGGCTGTACAAGTCTTATGTCCCTTCTCTTGACGAGGGCTGGACGCGCTTTGTTCTGGAACAATATGGCTTCGACGTAAAGAACATCGAAAACAAGCAGGTGCGCGCCGGGAATCTCAATGCTGCTTTCGATGTAATCATCCTTCCTGATTCTTCGCGTGAGGTGATCGTCGATGGACGCCAGGGACGCGAGGGCTATTCGGAAGAGCTGCCGCCGGAGTATACAGGCGGAATTGGCCGGGAGGGTCTACGCGCACTCAAAGATTTTGTCGATAAGGGCGGTACGCTCATTACTCTGGCTCGCGCCTCCGAAGTGGTGATGGGGGAAGAGTTCAACTTGCCGGTGCGCAATGTCATCTCCGGCGCGGGTGGCCGCGGCTCGGCTTCCACCTCCGACTTCAATATACCCGGCTCGCTGCTGCGGGTTTATATCGATAACCAGCATCCGGTCGGATGGGGCATGCCGAAAGAAGTTGCGGCTTTTGTGGATGCGCCACTGGCCTTCCAGACCACCTCTCCGGCTCCGGATACGCAACGCTCCGTGATCGCGTGGTATCCGGACGATGCCAAAGACATGCTTCTCTCCGGCTACGCTTATGGCGCTGAACGACTGGAGCGCAAAGCTGCTGTGGTCGGCTTTACGCGCGGCAAAGGCAAGGTGGTGATGTTTGGCTTCCGCGTACAGCACCGCGCACAGACGGAAGGCACCTTCCCGATGCTCTTCAATGCGATTGAATGGGCGGGAATGGAGTAAGCAGTTTCATTTCTCCGCAGCGTGGCGAGCCACAACCAAACGGCTTTAACCGCAGAGGACGCAAAGGTAACAAAAGTAGTTGATGTGTATGAATTGGCGGTGTGTTGCTCCCTATGGACCGCACCCGCGTTTGCGTTCTCTGCGGCCTCTGCATTGCTAACAATCAAATTCGTCTCAAGCCGCGAAGAATTCTGCTTGGGCAGCTAAATGCTAACCCCATTTCTGATTCGCGTAAATTCGCGTCATTCGCGGCTTACTTGCCTTCCTCTGCGCTCTCTGCGTTCTCTGCGGTTAAAGCCGTTTGGTTGTGGCTCGCCACGGCTGTGGTGGATGGTTTGGCTCATTGCTTCTTTTGTGACTTTCATCACAGACATATTCAGCCCGGCCCGCTAAAGTACAAGCGGGTCATCATGCAAGCTGTCGCCGATGTCGCTGTCGTAAAAACCCCGTCCGCCGGACGGCTGCTGATTCCACGCGAACATGGCTCCTGGGGTCTGTGGATCCTGCCGCTGATCAGCGGCGCGGTCGTGGGGTTTTCAGTCTCTCATGAACGCATCGCGCCCCTGGCTTGGTTCTACTGCATGTCAGCCTGTGTTTTTCTCCTGAATCAGCCTATGGAGGTACTGCTGGATTTATCGGTTCTGAAGATCAGGAACCAGCACGAACGGAACGCCGTGATCGCCTGGCTATCGGGATTCGGCGCCCTGGCCGTGCTTTCGGCAATGCAATTGTTGCAGTGGGATACGTATGGCTGATCGCGCTGGTCTTTGTGGGCGGCATTGCTTTTGCACAACGTGCCTTTTTTGGCTTCTCCCGCAAAAACCGCGTGTTGAAGGAACTGATCGGCACCATCGCGCTCACCGCGACTGCGGCGGGAGCCTATTACATGATGACCGGAGTGGTGACGAAAACGGCGATCCTTCTATGGCTGGCCAGCTCCCTTTTCGCCGTGGAACAGATTGAATATGTGCAATTGCGGCTGCGCACAGCTTCACCGCGCTCACGTTTGAGGAAGTATGAAGCCGGCAGAAAGTTACTGGCCCTGCACATGGCCGTCATTCTTTTGGCGTTGATCTATGGCCCGGTATTGCTGGCCCTGGCATTCGTGCCTGCTGCGCTGCGCATCATCGTGTGGATGAGTTCCCGGCCGCAACCACTTCACCTACATCGCCTGGGCTGGACCGAACTGCTTCACAATATCGTCTTTACTGCTCTCTTGATCGCGGCATATTTGTCGTAGATTTCTGCAAGGGGGCAAGGTACCAATCTCAATGGCTGCTCTTCTGAACGATCACAGTCGCCGTAAGTACAGCGGCAATACCAATGATCTGCAGCAGGCGCACGGTTTCCCCGATAAAGAGCGCTGCAAACAAAATGGCAAAGACCGGCTCAAGGCAGCTCGTCACCACGGCGCGGGTAGGATCAAGGTATTTCAAGCCGCTGAAATAGAACACGTAGGGCAGCAGCATGGAAAAGCAGCCGAAGGCGAACATGAATCCCCATTGCAGCACGGTGAAGTGCTGGGCGGCAAGCTTCCATGGCGGATCGAGCAGCAGCCACATCACTGCCGAACTGAGCAGAGCAAGGAACATGATCTTCAGGGGCGGATAGCGTGTAACCAGTCCTTGTCCAGCCACGTTATACAGGCAGAACGAAAATGCAGCCAGCAGGGCTGATCCGACACCGGGCAAGTTCAGCTTCAGTCCGGAATAAAACAGGCCTATAGCCATGGCGATCCCCAAAAGCGCCAGCAGTACAGCCAGGATGCGTTCGGGCGTAGCCCGCTGCTTTCCGCGCAGCACCATGTAGAGCAGCACCCATACGGGCGCGGTGTATTGCACGGTGATGGCCATGGCAACCGTGGTCTTCTGAATGGCCACATAATAGAAAAAGTTTGAGCCGGCAAGACCAAGAGTTCCCGTAACGGCGCATAACAGCAGATCACGTTTGCCGATCCGAAGAACTTCAACCCCGCTGCGCAGAAATAGGAAGACGCCGAGGACAAGGACGGCGAAGGTAGTGCGCGTTTGTGTGAAAACCAGGGGCGAGATCGGCGGCTGGCCGGGAAAGAGTTTGCCATTGAAGATGCCTTTGGCAAAGCTGGCGCCTGCGGCCCAGCACAGCGTAGCAGCCGCTATACAGAAATAGCCTCTCCACGGATGGGTGTGTTGCACCGGGGAGAGGCTGGAAGTTCCTGTCGCTATCTTACTCTGCAAGCATCTGGTCCAGTCGTTCAGGATCAAAGCCGATCATGACCTGATCGCCGACCACAATGGTCGGAGTGGAACGGCTGTTGTAGGTGCGCACCAACTCAAACACTGCTTTCTGATCGACACTTACATCTTTTACTTCAAATTCAACTCCCCGCTCCGCGAGGAAGGCTTTAGCCGTATAACACGGCGGTCATCCGGGCTGGCTGTAGACCACTATCTTTTTGTGCGGCATTCTGGCTCCTGGTAATGAGTCTCACAACATTGGAATAACAATAAAGCCCTGAGGTTGCGAAAATTTCTTTCTGCCCACAGTCTAGCAAGTTTTAACCGCAAAGGACGCTAAGGACGTAAAGGTACCAACGAGCTAAAGTGATTACCGGGATGCCAGCTCCTGTTCAGGGGCGGTTGTGGGTTCCACAATCCTTACTTCAGTAGTGATGGTGGCGGTGTGCTTCAGCATGGCGGCCACCGAGCAGTATTTCTCCTCGGACAGCCGCACCGCATCCTCGGCGGCCTTGGTTGAGATATGGCCACTGATCGTAAACACCAGCTTAATGCTGGTATACACGGAGGGTGGGTCGGGTGCGCGCTCCGCCTCGGCATGGACTTCCACCCCGGTGAACGGCTCCCGCTTCTTCTTGAGAATAATCACTACATCGGTAGCCGCACAGGCACACAGTCCCATCAATACCAGTTCCATTGGTCCGGGCGCGCTATTGCGCTGACGATCCGAATCGATGACCATGGCATGGCCACTGCTGGCGCGGGCCACAAAACGCTCGCCGTCAATCCAGTCTGTTCTGGCTTCAACCACTGTTTATCTCCTGTTATCAGTCTGCGGTTCGGGATGAATCAATACCTTGAACAGCTCCGGCGCTACCTGCTTGAAGCGAATCTCCAACTCTGTAGAAATATCATGGACGCGCGCCAGCGGTAAATCATCGGACATGGTGCAATGGCATGACATATAGACTTTTTCGCGGACGCGCTTGATCTCTACATCATGCATATCGAGAATTTCCGGGAATTCATTCAAGATGGGACGCAGCTTGTTCTCCAGCGCAGCATCGCGAATCATCTTCCTCCCAGGCTCGATGGTTGCCGGTTCGCTCTCGATGTGGGTCAGGATGGTGGAGATTTCAGGCACGTCATGGCGCATCTCACCTTCAAGCACTGTAACCAGATCATGGCCCTGCTTCAAGGTAAGAGTTTCATTCAGTTCCAGGTGCTGCTCCACGTGAAGGCGTCCGCCCAGATCCTGCACGCTTACGTCATGGACGCTGAAATTATTGCGGGCAGCCACAGCCCGAATGCGATCAAAGATGTTTTCCTGGCCGGTTTCGCGCGGCACCGAATGGATGACCACATCGGCATCGGGCAGGATACGGTGCACGGCATCAGAGATATCGGCCACTACCTGGCCGGAGCGCTGGAAGGTGACGTTACGGGCAAGGCCAACGGTGAGGTCGGCAAAATAGCGATTTCCGGCGCGGCGGATGCGCACCCGCTCTACCTCGATGACTCCGGAAATATTCAGCACAGCTTCGATCACGCGATTGCGGTAACCGGCTGGCGCCGCGTCCAGCAGGGAATCAATCGTCTGCCGGGCCAGACGCCAGCTCACATAGACAATTACGCCAGAGACGACCAGGGCAGCGATTGAATCGGCTTTGTCCAGCAATGGATGCTGCCATATGCGCCCGAGCCATACCAGGCCCAGTCCCAGCGCGACCACTGCGCTGGAAAAAATATCGGTGCTGAAGTGAAGGGCATCGGCCTCCAGAGCCTGGCTGTCATACTTGCGGGCAATGCGCTTCAGCTTGCGGGAGCGCCACCAGTCCACCGCCATGGAGATGAACAGCACCGCAAATGCAGCAGGAGTGGGCTCGATATCCACCGCGTGATAACCGGCCAGGCGCCGTGCCGCTTCCCAGAGGATCCAGATACAGGTCAGCAGCAGCAGACCGGTTTCGATAAATGCGGAGAAGTTTTCAACCTTCCCATGGCCATATTGATGCTCGGCGTCAGCAGGTTTATCAGAGACACGCACCGAGAGCAGAGTGATGAATGCGGCTACCAGATCAAGGCCGGAATGCGCCGCCTCAGACAAGATGCCCAGACTGCGGGTAGAAATGCCTACCAGCAGCTTCAGCACAGTCACGGCCAGCGCGGCGAGCAGCGAGTTCAGAGCCACAGCGCGTTTTTCCGCGCGCATGCTCTCCAGCACTGGATTTATCTCTGTGGTAGCCACAATGTCATTGTCTCAAGATTGGGAGAATTGCCAAAATTACCATAAGTGCCAAGGTTGGAAACGTTGGCGGACCAGAAAGATGTCTAATCGGAAGTTTTGAGGAAACGCATAACACTTGAGTTCCAGGGCATAGGCAACACAGGTAAAAGCCTTAGCAATTGCGGCAATTGTGAGAATCGTTCTGTTCTGTGGCCACAGAAACAATGTTACGATGACTGTCTCCCCAGAATCCCTTATCATTTATTGAGATTATTAGAGAGGGTACTCCCACAATGAAGCGATTTTTGCTTACGTTTATTCTAGGCGCGGCAGCCCTGGCGCAAACACAGGCCTCAACGCCTCCGCGAGGCTCGGCGGGTTCCCAGGCTCCGGCACCATCCCAATCAGGAAGACCGACACAAGGGCCGGAAACGCTGCCCACGTTGCCTCCGCCCGATCCTGGGGCGTCAGTGCCGGCCAGCCAGCCGGTGATTACCATTCACGGCGAGTGCAGTCATAGCGAGCAAATCGGGAGTACTGACACCTCCACCTGCACTACGGTGCTTACCAAAGAACAGTTTGAGAAGCTGCTTGAGGCCATCAACAGCAATAACCAGCCTATTCCGCCTCAAATGCGGCGCAACCTCGCGCAGGCATTAGTCGGACTCATGACTTTCGCCCAGGCCGCCGAAAAAGCCGGTATCGCCAACGATCCAAAGTTCGAGGAGATAATGCGCGTGGTGCGCATGCGCACTTTGCAGGACATGTATCAGCGCAGCATCGAGCAGAAAAGCCGCAACTCGTCCCCGCAGGAAATTGAGGCCTACTACAACCAGAACAGCGGCAAGTATGTGGAAGTAAAGCTGGGGCGTATCTTTATCCCCAAAACCAATGCCACGGCTCCGGCCACGCAGGATAAAGGGGAGTTTGAGAAGAAAGCCGAGCAGGTCGCCGATGACATGCGCGCGCGCGCCCTGAAAGGTGAAGACTTGGAAAAGCTTCAGCATGAAGCTTATACCACCCTGGGCCTGACCACCCCGGCGCCTTCTTCCGACGCGGGCACACGCCGGAAAGGCATGATGATGCCGCAGGAAGAAGAGGAAATCTTCGCACTCAAGCCCGGCGAGTTCTCCAAAGTTGAGAAAGAACCTACAGGTTTCATCATCTATAAAATTGTCAGCAAGCAGACAGTGCCTCTGGATCAGGTGAAGGATGAGATAGGGCGCGAATTGGTCCGGCAAAAAATGGAAACGCAGGTAAAGGCGGTTACCGAATCCGTACATACGGATTACAACGACCAATACTTCGGCCCGGCCCCAGCCTCACCTGCAACTCCGGGCGCAGGCAATGCCGGAGCTCAGCCAAAACCGCCGGCAGCTTCCACCGCAAAACCCGCTTCAACCAGCGCCGCGCCGGCAGCGCAACCAAAGAAAGCTCCGCCGAAGTAATCATGGCGCAAAAGCCGGCAATCCTGATTACCGGGGTCTCAGGTCAACTGGGACTGCGGCTGCTTGAATTCCTGCCTGAATTCGACGTGATCGGTGTCGATGTCCACGCACCTGTCACGTCTGCCAGGATTTCTGTCTTTGAGGAGGTTGATCTCAGGGAAGAGCGTTCGTGCGGTCAATTGCTGGAATTATTGCGCAGCTACCGGCCTGAAGGAATCGCACACCTGGGAGTCTCGGACCAATCTTTGCGCGGAGGCGCTCCTGATCGTACCCGAATGTGGCATATGAATGTAGCGGGCACCGGGCGGGTGCTGGAAGCCATTGCCGAGCACAACCGCATGCTGGGAGGAGTGCACAAGTTTGTCTTTGCCAGCAGCGCGGCCGCTTATGGTCCCGGCTCGTCAAAAGCTGTTTCTGAAGATGCTCCGCTTCAGGCACACACGCTGCCTTATGCGCTGGATGCCCGGGAAACCGATGTTGCGGTGCAGGCACGCGTGGCGGCCTTGAAATGCAAAACTTATATTCTGCGTCCGCACTTCCTCGCCGGTCCGGCAGTAGAGAATCATTTGATTCATACCTTGCGCGGAGTTCCAACAGGAACCGGAAAGCTGGCCGACCGGCTGCGCAGGCGCAACTCACGGTTGCCGCTGGTGCTGCCTTCGCGCGGCAATTATCTCGAACATAAGCTTCAGGTGGTTCACGTAGATGATCTGGCCCGCCTGATTGCCTGCATTTTCAGGCGCAGGCAGACCGATCCGCAACTCACGATCATGAACGTAGCCGGACGCGGTGATCCCGTCACCTTTCAGTCAGCCGCCCGCATCGCCAATTGTGAAATTAAGCGGGTAATAGGACGAAGCGGCTGCCGCATGGCGATGCGTCTGTTGTGGAACCTGGGCATCTCTGATGTGCCTCCCGAGACTCTTGCCTACCTGCTGGAACCCTCGGTGCTGGAAACAGCAAGGCTCCGCACTTTTCTGGGAGACGACTATAAGAAAGTGCTGCGCTACACCTGCGAGGACGCGCTCACGGAGACATTCGCCAGCGAACCGTCAGGCACATTTACCGCAAAGGACGCGACGGACGCCAAGGTAGCAAGGAGCTAAAAGCCGAGGGGCACCCAATCTTTATACTTCATCAATCCCATCAAAAATTCTGCCGTTTTTTCAGCTGAAACTCCGGGGTGTCAAATAATAAATAATCTTTGGGATTGAACATCAGGCTTCCCTGCTGCCAGGCCTGTAGTAACGCCGGTTTGAGTCTCTGCATCAATTCAGGGCTATTCTCGCCTTGATTAATGACGACTAAGACGACCCGGCGTTCAGACGCGGAAAAACGGCTAGGGTTGCCGTTCGGACTATATGCACCAAAATTAAGACTATAAATGTGTGGCTTACTTATGAAGTGTCTCCCACACAACTCAACGAGTCTATCTGCTCTATCTCCCGCCCGTTCATTTTCTTGATCGGGATTCTCTCTAACGTTTTCGTGAGATGCTAATCCGATCGCAATGATCGGACGATGCTCATTGTTTTGGAAGCTCCTGATAACATCCTCTATTGAATAACGGTGTTTCTCCGCTTCATCAATTGCAACAAGTTCTGCGTTTCCTTTGACCCAGCGATATGGATCCCAAAGAACACCAACAATGACTTCTATATCATTGCCAAAACTATCAGTTGTCCTAATAGCTGTTGCTTTCCATCGTGGAACCTCTGGCAAACTCTTGCTTTCAATAGTCTGTATAAAGGCGACGTTAAGCGAAGAAGTTATGTTGATAGGTAACTTGACAGCATGCTTTGCATTCCAGACAAGGGCTATCGCAGCTAGCACGCAAATCACGATCAAGAACAAAGCTGCATATCTTCCTCGAGCCTTTCCCTCTATCGCAAATATGTTGCCAGATGTGGCTCTAACAGCTCGGACATGAATCTGATTAACTTCTCCGCTGGACAAGCTCCGTGAAGATACTGTGGAACCAGGTGCTGATACGGTTCTATATTCCTTTTGTGGGACAATAGAAGATTGCCGATTGCTGAGCCGTTGAATCAAAACAACGATCCAACCAGAACATCCAAAGGCCAAAAGAGTCCAATCACGCCAGTTCATTGATGTTAATCCAATGCACGATATCACAAGTGCGTTGAAACGTTGGCTCTGCGCGAGAATTAGTGGGAATAGGCATTTTAGGCTGCTTTCCTGAAAGCTACGAATTCCGTCCTGGTAACCGCCATACGCTGGGCCTTGAGCAGCAGATAGTGCAGATTCTTGTAACCGCGCCCGCGCCGTAGCAAATTCTTGATGTTTCCATTCACAGCTTCGACC
>QHVI01000184.1 GCA_003223515.1 Candidatus Angelobacter sp. Gp1-AA117 | reverse complement strand
CGCTCCATCAAGATTTTTTTGCGGCTAAGGTTTGCTAAGTACTAAGAACTAACTACTTTCTTTCTCCACCTCCACCAGGCATGAATAAAACGTCGCTCCTCTGCCTATATCCGTAAGCGTCTCTGAGGTCAACGCATTGATGCTCTTCCGGCTGGGTGACAAACTGGCCCAGGTCAATCTGGTGGCTACCACGCCCGGCTGAACCGCTCCATTCACGTGCGCCCGCAGGCGAACCTCGCCCCGGTCATTGAAGACCCGCACCCAGTCTCCCTCGCGAATGCCACGAGGCTGGGCATCGCTGGCGCTCATTTCCAGGAGCTCTGGCTGTTCCATCTTCTGAATGGAACTCAGGTTGGCAAAGGTCGAATTGAGGAAATTGTCGGCCTTGCGCGAGAGCAGCTCCAGCGGGAAGTGCTGCGCCTTCTCCGCATGACGCGACTCACTGGGAGCAACGAAGTTCGCGACCGGATCAAGTCCCTGGCTGGTAAGCCTCTCGTTCAGCAACTCGGCCTTGCCGCTGGGTGTAGGAAAGTTCCCTTGCGCATAAGGAAGGAATGGGCCCTCGCCAAACTTCAGCCGGATGTGCCCTTCTGCCTCCAGCCGCTCGCGCGTGACTCCTTCGAGCCAGCCTGGTTGCGTGGAAGTGAGCGCCGCGTCGATCATCTCGTCTTCAGTCTGGCGGAAGCAATCGTCGGTAAAGCCCATACGCTGCGCCAACTCGGCGAACAACTCCGTATTGGATTTGCACTCGCCCAGCGGAGCAATGGCTGGATTGGAAACCTGCAGATAATAATGACCGTAAGAGGGCTGCAGGTCTTTGTGCTCAAAGAAAGTAGTAGCCGGCAACAGGATATCGGCGTACTGCGCGGTGTCAGTAAAGAACTGCTCGTGCACCACCGTGAACAGGTCCGGCCGCAGGAAGCCGCGCACCACATCATTATGATTGGGCGCGACCACCGCCGGGTTCGAGTTATAGACAAAGATGGCCTTCACCGGCGGAGAATCTATCTGCGTAAGCGCCTTGCCCAGTTCAGACATATTGATGATGCGGGCAGCGCGTCCCAGCGGGCTCTTCAACATAAGGTCCGGGCGCTCGATTGCCTCCTTATTCAGTGGGAAAGCGCCGCTGGTGGAAAGCTGCAAGCCGCCGCCAACTTCCTTCCATGAACCGGTGATGCAGGGCAGCATGGTGATGGCGCGCACCGCCATGCCTCCATTCTGCGCACGCTGCACACCATAATTCACGCGGATCACCGCCGGACGGCTGGTGGCATACTCACGCGCCAGCTTCTCGATATCGGCAGCCGCAATCCCTGTAAGCTGGGCCACGCGCACCGCAGGATACTCCTGCACCCGCTGCTTCAGCTCTTCAAATCCCAGCGTGTAGCGTGAGACATAATCGGCGTCATAAAGATTCTCGTTGATGATCACGTGCATTATGGCCAATGCCAGGGCTACGTCTGTTCCCGGATTGATGGGCAGATGCCAGTCGGCGCAGCGGGCGGTGCGCGTCTTGTAAGGATCGATGACGACCAGCTTGGCCCCGTTGCGGCGAGCCTCTTCTATAAAGGGCCACAGGTGCACGTTGTTGCCGTGGATGTTCGCGCCCCAGGCAATGATGTACTTCGAATGGCGGAACTGCTCCGGCTCCGTGCCCAGCTTGCGTCCCAGCACGGTGATGAGCGCGTCACCTCCGGCAGTGGCGCAGATGGTGCGGTCCAGTTGCGAGGCCCCCAATCGGTAGAAGAAACGATGCGCCATGCCGGTGTTGTTGAGCATGCCCAGCGTTCCCGCATAAGAATAAGGAAGAATGGCCTCGGGACCGAACTCGTCGGAGGTCTTCCGCAAGCGCGTAGCGATCTCGTTCAGCGCCTCGTCCCAGGAGATGCGGGTGAAATCAGAGGCGTCGCCTTTGCCTTGTCCTTTGGGCTGCACGCGCCGCATGGGATAAAGCACTCGGTCAGGAGAATAGACGCGGTCGAGGTACTTGGTAACCTTGGCGCAGAGAAAGCCGCGCGTGACCGGATGCGCCGGATCACCCTGGATTCGGGTGGCCCGCCCATCTTCAACCGTAATCAACACTCCGCAAGCGTCAGGACAATCATGCGGACAGGCAGCATGGACGACTTTCTTCATAGAAGAATTATAAAAGGTAAGGTCTACTTGCCGTGAACCTTTAAGAGAGGCTTGCATCAGCAGTTGCATACGCATGGCGTGCCGTAAAGTCCGGCATCGGCATTCTCAGGACGTCAGGAAATTCATCATAAGTCCGTCCATCAAGCAGCCGTCCGGTCTTGCTCTTGTGCACACCACCCCATTGTTTAAAGAAGAATTTCGTTCCGTAGTCGCAGCATTGCCGCAGGATATTAACCACCCATTCGCGTTTCATGGGTCTTGCTCCGTGGCCGCTTTCGCCTCCGACGATGACCCAATGAATGCCTGAAAGGTCGATCTCTCCTAAATCTTCCAGAGGAGGGCGCAAAGGACGCAGAGGAAGCAAATATAAACTCATGTGTATGCGAGTGCCCTGCCGCGAAGGATTCGCCCAATGCAGAATGCTAGAATGAGGCGAGAAAGGAGCTTTATGAACGTAAAACCCCAGAAACTCACACTCAACCAGGAAACGTTGAAGATCCTTTTGGAGTCAAAAGACGCAGCGACGCAGGAAAACGGCGTTCGCGGTACACATACTGCTGTAACCGCCTGCTCACCTTTTAGCTGCCACCTCGCACCTTGCTAACGTGCTCTTAGTCAAAGGGGCTGCCGCTCATAGGCAAGCGAGCAGCAGCCCTGCCTGATTCTTCTTGAAGACTTTCCACTGCCCTTCAGCCTTTATCTCTGCTGGACCGCAGTTACTTCCAGCGGTGGAATCAAGGGCAGCAGCCGGCGCCTGGATCATTGTTCTGGAAAGCATTGCCCCCGCAGAGTTTAATCGTGTTGTTAGAGAGAACGCAGGAAATTCAAGACGTCCTGTTTCTGTGCAGATTTATTTTGTTGCAATATTGGCCGCAATTGCTATCTTTTCGGCTGATTGTATTTGGAGTGAAATCCTTATGATGAGTGTTACGCGGTTACGGTTCCTTCGGACTGTATTGTTGGCAGCCATCGCAACTTGTTTTATTGGCAAGTTGCCCCTGGCGCTTGCCCAATCGAATCATGATGAACACCAGAGCCGGTTTGAGTTGACCGAGTCTTTCATCAGAGACGAGTGGCGGCACCCCATCCGCGCCCTCGGCGTGGTTCCAGAGGGAACGGGGCCGGTCCACAATCCCCAGGATGATTGTGAAGTCCACATCGGGGCCCGGCTTCTGGATGACTCGATCAGTGACTTCCCACGGCTGGTACTCGAGCCGCCCAGTGTCTGCAAGGACACCTCGAAATCAAAAGCTGCATGGCGCAAGTTCTATGAAGGCGCCACCGACAAAAACTGTACCGCCATTGGCTTTCTCCGCGCATGGCCTGAGCACCTGGATAATGGTGCAGGCGCCTCCAATCCTCCTCACTTCATGGAGATGCATCCGCTCCGCCAACTGGAATGCAATTCCGGTCCTAAGATCGATCTGCGTACCCGCCTTAAAGCATTTCCAGATATGGGCTACAAGGACGCTGCTCTTGTTGATGTCATCTTTCGCACATTCAGGCTCTGGGTCAGACGTGTACCCAATCCTGATTCAGACGCCTTGACCACGATTCAATTCGATTACAGTGTGTGCGATCGCGACGAACAGAAATGCGGGAACCATACCTCTGTGCCCAACTTCGCGCGCCTGTCCGTCCATGCAATCGCAAATACCCTGCGCACAGCCGGTGGCGACGGGTCAGAAGAGCAATTCAAGACCGTGATAGTTCGTGCTCAACCCCACATTGAAGAGGAGGGAGAAGCAGTACGCTCACATCTCACAAAACTGTACGCTCTCAGTGGAACTGATTTCTTTGATGCCCTTACCACCGGCAACCCGGCCCTGAGCTCGGAACAGGACGTGCTCGGTATTTTCACCATCGATTCCCTTGCGGTCATTAAGACACTGGACCAGATGAAGCAGAAGAATACCGACGACTGGACAGAGGTATCCTTTCCAATCGCAATTATTGTTTTTGGATTGGAACAGGAATAGCCGGAACATCCGCCCAGTAGAGATCACAGCCGCTTTGTTCGACTTGCGGCAGAACCAGCAGGAAGCAAATCTATTTTCACCTTGCCAAACTTATAGACGGTATCGGCACGCTGGAAATCATGCCCTGTTACTTTCCGGCGAATGTGAGAGATGAAATTCTTTTTTGGTTATGAAACCAGTTCGACTTCGTTGTCGAAGGTGAGCTGGTGAAGTTGCGGGCGGGAGGGCGCAATCTTCAGGGCTACCAGGAGCGGAGTCGCCATGAAGGTCGTCACCAGCGCCATGGTGACCATCATCGTGAATAAAGCCGGGGAGAGGATTCCGAGATCCAAGCCGACCGTGAGCACCACGAGTTCAACCAGGCCGCGGGTATTCATCAGAATCCCGAGCCCCACTGAGTCTTTCCATTTCATCCCGAGGATGTAAGAAGTGGCGCTGGCGCCGGCAAATTTGCAGAGAGTAGCCACGCCGATGATGGCGAACGCCCAGAGCCACATGTCTGTGCCGGAAATCAGGTCAATGCGGGTGCGCAATCCCGTAAGAGCAAAGAAGAGCGGCAACAGAAGCACCAGGGTAAGCGATTCGATCTTCTCCCGAAGAGGCACAACCAGGCTTTTATGCTTGGGCATGATCAAGCCGGCGATGAATGCGCCGAACAAGGCATGCACGCCGATCTGTTCGGTGATCCAGCTTGACGCCAGCAGCAGCAGGATTACGACGGAGAGAACACCGGGTGAGAGGCCGCGGCGCTGCCAGAATTTTCCGATAAAGGCTATGGCGTACCGCACCGGGAACAACATGATGGACACAAACACCAGGAACTTGGCCAGGGTTATTGCCAGATTGCTCCAGTTAGAGGCGGAGTGGACCATGGCAGTCAAGGTGGCCAGCAGCAGCCAGGCACTGGCATCATCGATGGCAGCGCAGGATATGGCAATTCTACCCAGATCGGTGCGCAGCAGATTACGTTCCTGCAGAATGCGCGCCAGCACCGGAAAAGCTGTGACGCTCATGGCCGTGCCTACGAACATGGCAAAGTAGAGAAAGGGAACATGTGGTCCGGCAAACCTGGAATACAGCAGCCTGGCCAGCCCTATACCCATGACAAAGGGCATGAGGATACTGAAATTGCTGGTAAGAACTACCATGGCGCGGCTCTTCAGGAGGCGGTTCAAATCGACTTCAAGGCCCACAACAAACATGAAGAGCAGGATGCCCAACTGGCTCAGAGCAGTAAGAGTAGTCAATGACGAAGAAGGAAAGATATAAGTAAGGAAACCAGGAAAGAAGTATCCCAGAACAGAGGGACCAAGAACTATGCCGGCAGTCATTTCGCCGACCACGCAGGGCTGGCCAATGCGTTCAAACAACCAGCCAAACAGGCGCGTGACAAGAACAATGGTTCCAACCGATAAGAGGAGTTGGGCGATACTCATAGGCCATTCCCAGTGACACTATTATCTTAAGACGTAGGATCGGCTTCGATTTGCACAGACCGGTTAAATTCTATCAGCGCCTCAGGCTGGTGGCGGGCGACTTTGCCATAGGAGCTCTCGAAATAGGCGAGCGGCGACTTTTCGCTGATGCTTACATGAAGCGCCTGTCCTATGACGATCCAGTGGTCACCTACATGGATCATTTCTGTGGTAATGCACTCCAGCGCACCAGGGACGTCATCAAGCAATGGAATAATATTTTAGGTGGGTATATCCAGTGAGATTGGCGTCTGCGCGTGCTCGATTCTTAGAACACATTTAAATTAGGCGTTGGCTGGATGATCCAGTTCTGTCTATAACAAGCTGCGCTGAATACCAAACGCAACCTGCCGTTCAAGTTGCCTTGAGAGATTCGTCAGGCAGCAGGACCTCGCTGCTCGCAGCTTTGCCTGCTTTATTCTCATGCTGCCTCTGGTCGGCGACCAACTTCAGCGAGTGGCTGATGATTTCAGAATAGTGCCTGGAACCTATTTGCAGGCGGCGCGCGGACACAGCCACAACTTGGCAGAGCATAAACCTGTTGTCAATATTCCTGTTAGCGTTAAATACATCCTGGGAACGCATAAAACATCCTCTCTTCTTTGGCTTGCTGGATAAGAGTGTTCTTTTACCTGGGCGATTCTCCATTGCGAAGGTGATCCTCACCCTGTTCATCGTTGCGGTGGTGATCTTCCGGTGACTCGGGAGATTCCACAGTACGGGACGTCACCAACTGCTCTTCTTCAGCGTCAGCAAGGTTGTGGTTATATCTCATATATACATGGCTCAGACATCCAAATATCCGACAAATTCCTCGGTAGTGACGTCATCAAAGTCGATACCCGCCGCCACCAGCATCTTGCGTTTCTGTGCCACCATTGCCGGAGGACCGGCCACGTAGTAGATAGGGCCCCGGAGCCTTGTTAGGTGCTTGGAGAGCATGTGCCCGTCAACAGTACCGGTTTCCTCGCTCCATGGCTGTTTGGAGTGTTCCACGCCGGTCATGGTGGGGATGAACCGGAAATTCGGATTCAGCGCCTTCATCTCCAGCAGTTCAGACAGGAAGGCAGCATCTTCAGGATGGCGGTTTTCATAAAACAGGTACAACTGCTGGAACCGCTTTTGCACGACCGCATGTCGCAGCATGCTCAAGAAAGGTGTGATGCCGAGCCCTGCGGCCAGGAAAACCGCTGGCTTCATCGGGTTATAGTGCAGAGTAAAGTAGCCAAACGGTCCCTCCAGCGCTATTTCAGTATTGAGAGGAGTAGCTTCCATGACCCGCTTAAACGCCGTGTCCCGCATGCGTGTAACCACCACCAGGTATTTATCGGCCGGACCACTGGCGATGGAAAATGATCTTATATTGCCGTCCTCATCAGTTTCTGCTGGATCGATCAGGGAAACGTCCAGGTACTGGCCTGGCTTAAAGAAGAAATCAACCGGCTTCTCAAGATAGAAAGCCATCGTATTCTCAGCAACAAGTTCTTTCTTTTGGAGCCGGGCCTTGTAGGTGGTTGCGATCATTTCCAACTTCTTTCTGTGAGACTTCGAGTCCGGCGCATTACGTCCTTATGTCAGGTGGTTCCAGGGAGAGCAGGTTTTCCTGCGTGGGGGGCGAGAATCTCGCAAGCGAATCGAGGTACTCATTACAGTGTGGATGCTTCCAGCCGGGCAATCTGTGCAATAGTGCACATTGCCAAAATAATGTCTCCCGTGTGAAGCCGGCGAAGACTGTGCCGGATTGACCATCTATAGCCTAATGTCACTTACTTTAGGGACACCATGCTGTATCCCAAGAGAGATGTCATTCCGAACGCCCGTTAAGCTCACGCGCGTTTTCTTCAGCGCGTGAGTAGGGCGGAGGAATCTGCCCCGCTCCCGCCCGCCCATGCGAAAATTCTCTTAAATTCATGCTCGAATGTGCAAAGTAAGTGACATTAATCTATAGCCTGGCCGGCCTGACAGGGCTGAGCTTAAGGTAGGTAGCTACTGCAGGACCTGAAGCTGCCGTATGACCGGTGAATTTACATGTCGGCCCGGCACCTGCAAATCGGGCATGGGCTTGCCTGCGAACAGCCGCCGGCAGGGTTTCGCAATCCAGCGGGCCCAACGCGCCGAGCGCGCCACCCGCGCACTGTCAGTGGCTATTCCCGTATCGGCGTACATGCGGCGGTATAGTTTTGAGATCAAGACAAAAGCCAGGCGCGCTTTCAGCGTCTTCACGCAGCGTGCCCGCTTCCAGATCAGCTTCACACTATAGAATTTGTCCCATACTCCCTGCGTCCTCTGGCGCAGCTCTACGTCAGTCATTGCAGGATGTGCGGAATAGACTTTGGGCCGCAACGCAGATGGAATCAGCCAGTGGCGGGTGAGAGGAACGCCGGCAATGCGTGTTTGATCGTCCTGCATAGTTTTTTCCCAGCGCGCGAAATCTACAGTTCCGGGAAACGGAGTCAGCATCACGAACTGTGCGAACGTGAGTTCTGCCTGCTCGGCCACTGCGGCGGTAGCATCGAAGGTCTGGGGCCGGTCACTGGGAAGGCCAAAGATAAACGATCCGAGCACGTGGATGTCGAAGCTGCGGAAAGTCCTGAGACGCTGAACCAGACTCTCGCCGGAAAAATTGAAATCTTTGTAGACGTCTTTCAGGCCTTGAGGGGTAACGGCTTCTACGCCCACTAGTGCGCCTTTGATGCGTGCTGCCTTCATGGCCGCAAGAAATTCCGGGTCTTCTGCCGCCTCCATGGTGATTTGCGTGAAAAAAACAGTGTCTGCGGGAAGCTGGGCCAGGCGCGCCATCAACTCAAAACGTTCAGAGCGGACCGCCTTGAGTTCCGCCAGCCGGCTTGCATTGTTTTGCCGTTCAGCCAGTTGCAGATCGGTCAGCGTGACCGGATAGAAATTGTCATCCGCCAGCGCGATGAAACGAAAGCCAAGTCGCCGCAACTGGACAATCTCTTCCATCACCGCATCAGAAGAACGCTGGCGGGGCTGCTGCCCGTCAGTGCGCCAGACCGAACAGAAAGAACAGTGCTTCGGACAGCCACGGACCGTCTGCACCGAGGCCCACATATAACGATTGCGCGGCAGTAAATCCCAGCGGGCCGGCTTGAAGGTGGAGGCCTCGATCCGTCCGGCCTCATAGATGTCCTTAGGAACGCTGTTCCGGCAATCGTCGAGAACGGCGGCCCATGCAACATCACCATCGCCTTTGACCACCGCATGAGCGCCTCCGAGTCGGTGCGCCTCTTCGGGGTAAAGAGTCGCATGAATGCCGCCAAAAACCACCCAGGCGCCGCATCTTCGCGCCATCAATCCAATCTCATAGCCTCGCAGCGCGTTGCCCGTATGAATGCTGATGCCCACCACGTCGCCCTGCCGGATCTGGAGTGGATCCAGCGGCTCCAGGGTTTCATCGATGAGGTTGGGATCCCCGTAAGAACCAGGGGTGGCTGCCGCCAGCACATAAAGCCAGCGCGGGGTAATGACCGCTGTTCCGAATGAGACATTGCTTGGATTGATCAGGTGGACCTTCATGCAGTGGGGGACTCCTATGATTTCTTCGTGCTGGTTTGTTCACACTTCCGCCGCCGACTGCGGGTGTCTGTGACAGCCATGCATTCCTCGTCTCTCTGGGGCGAATCAATCGTAAGAGCGGAGAGCTTCCGGCATATGAAAATTCTAGTTCCGGCAGTACGAAAAGTCTAGTTTGCGCCATTATTAAAGTCTGCAGGCATGCCGGCGCAAAACTGTTCAATTTTGCAGCCCGATGGAAGACCCGGTGGCATGATGAGGTGGTTGTATGAATTAAGTGGTTAGAAGAGCCCGGAGACACGCCCCATTCGTGCGCTCAATTATTTGTCCGCTTTGGAGAGAGTTTTCGCGGCTGCGAGCCGCATTCCTAGTTTTCGGCGACGTTGACGCAAGAGCGCCTTTTGATACTGTTGCCGGTTATGCCTGGCCTTGTCACCATTTAACTTGGACATGTATATACCTCCTATTCGGCTTTGTTCGTTACCGGTAAGCTGAAAGTAAGCGGATCTTTATCAGGTCGGCTTTTTGCAAACCAGATAAAAATTTGACGCCCATGCTCTGCGTCCGTTCACGATGCAGCACTCGACCATCGTTTCATCGGTGGTCGCGCGGCCTTTTCAGAAAAGCTGGTCATCGTCTGTCTTAGCTGCGAATCCACTTCATCTGCAATCGTCATTACGTCCGTCAGCACCAATGACAGATCCAGGGCGCTGAGGTTTGTACGCAGGGTCTTGAAAATACAGACCTGAAGTATCCTGGATTCTTCTATGAGCATGGCCGCAGCATAACCCTGCTGACTGCGCACCTTTCCATGGGCCACAGCGGCCATGGAGACCTTGGCTGTCCCTTCATCCAAATGTGCCGTCCGCAATCGTTGAACGAGTTCCTGGAGCAGCCTGGGCAGATGGCCAGTGCGTTCCTGATCGCTAAGAGGAATGCCTGACAATTCCTTATTGTTATTGACACGAGTCAGCCACTCGGCAATAGTCTTGTGGGAATGGCGCTCCAGCACGGTAGCTATTGGTTCAAAAGCGTTCAACACAGAACGCTTTGGCTTGCCCATCCTGTTTCTGAGCAGTGTGACAACTTCTGCCGAAGGAACCGGCGCCACAAGGATCTCATCAGCCTGCGGAAGGAGGCTGGACAAGGATTCCTTCAACGCCGGATAGTTGCTCATAATCATGGTCACTGCATCGGGATGAAAATGCCGCATGGCATTCACCAGTGTAAAACCATCGCCGGCAGCCGGGAGATGCAGATCACAAACCAGCGCCGCGAACTTTTCTGCAGTGAGAAACAGCACTGCTTGTTTGACGGTGGTTGTGGCTCTCACTTCAAATCCATTTCTCTGCAGCGCGCTGCACAGAGCGCCGGGCTGTGCAGAATCCATTTGCACCAGCAGGACCCGCGGCAGAGAAGCTTTTTCTTTGGAAAGATCGGCGATTTTTGAACGTGCCATCAGAGGCCCTTGTTTCTGCCGTAAATACCGGCTTGTAATATCCGGAAGTGTGCGCGAACTGAAGTGTATGTGGTTTTACCGGAAAAACCGGGTTGCTATCCTGTTTGCCGCGGCGCCGAAAATCCCGTTGCCGGCCAACTATGCTGTATCTCCGAACTTTCCTGGCGGCTCGATTGGTTGCGGCGGTGCTTCCCTTGTGTGCGCTTGCCGCACGTGAACCCTGAATTGTGCCGCCAGCCGTTTACGCTGCTGATCGGGTGGAACTTGGCCTGAAGGCATTGAAAACACATGCCGGCAGCCAGAACACCGCCAGGCCACGGGATTGCCGTCAATTTTGCTGAACACCACTAATATTGGCATGAAGGATTGTGGGCCTCAACACGACAGGCATGGCGTCTTTTTATCAGGTGAGTTCAAGAGAGCAATTATGGCCGCACTGGCTTCGGAATACTGTTCAAAACAGAACAGTTCGTGGGCAGGTTTATTGAATACCTGGGACTTTCCTCCTCTTCCGGACTCCGTAATTCTCAGGAAGCTGATTCCAGGCAAGCGCATTTGGTGTTGGATTGGCGCCAGGCGGAAATGAAAAACAATGCCAACAGCGGTCATAGCTATCTCCACCAACAGCAGTCAAGGTGGAGTTGCTTTTCCGCAATGGCTGGCGCAGATGAACGAATCAACAGGACGATCTCCCGGAAGCGGGAGACCGTCCTGTATCGGGAACCACATTGGACCTATGGCGCGAGGACGAAGGCGATGGCGGCTGAAGCGTCATATTGGCTTTGCCGGCCCCACCCGTTATTGGCCATGGCCGCAACATACACTTCTTCAGCAAATCCCGCGGTGTTGCACGCGCCCATGAGATGAGCAACGGTATCAGAAAGCGGAGAAACGACCCCGCTCACTGGTCCGCCGGTCGGTTGCGGCAAGGGCAGCGGATTGACTCCTTTGATCAACTGGAATGAATAAGTCGCAAAACCATTTGGCTGGCTGGCGGTAAAGGCCATCTTTACCAGATCGTTGTTCTTGGCGGCATATTTCAACATTCCACAAGTTGGATCGGCGCTTAATCCATTGAGAGTAGGCGTCGCAATGGTGGCCACGCACTTATTGTTGTCGATAAGGATGGTCAGCGGCGCGCTGAATTCTACCGGGCCGCCTGCTGCATTCACGAATTCCAATCGAATAGTGTGCAGCCCATTGCTAAGGTTAGTGGAATCCACAAGGCCGCCGAGGGCCGGATGGAGCCACAGGAACAATTCGTTTAAGGGGTGCACCGGATAAAAACCGGCTTTCCCGGCAACGGTGACTGGGGCAGTGAGCTGCGGCACGTAATGAAGCCCGTTCCACTTCTCATCACTCCATGAATCGTTTCGAAACGCGGCATCAACCCAGATACGGTAAAATGCAGCGCCATCCTGAAAAGCGCGCAGGTGATTGACGGTCAACGGAAGGGTCCCTCCGAAGGGAGTATTTTTCACCTGGTAGAAGTAGGTGGGATCAACCGAAGTATCGGCCAGACCTGCAACCGTGACTTTATCGAAGGGGATGCTGCCGATGCCCATCAACAGCGGCCCTGTCGGCTGGAAGATCACCGGCTGGAATTCAACCTCATCAATGACCTGGTCGCAGCAAATCAGGATCTCGCCGGGGTGGGTGACATCCACGCTGGATGGGCGGAAAGGCACTCCATTGGCAACCACGTTGTGAGCCAGTGTGGAAACGTTGATCCTGATAATGCGGTTCGCGGGATCGCGTTCCGGAACCAGGATGGTCGTTTCTGTGGCAGGGTCCTCCCAGGTCAGGAAGAACGGGGCAGTAAGACCTGTAATAAGCGGTGTACGCGTCCCGTTGCTTAACGTGAAGCAGCTTACCCGGCCTTTGTCTGCGCCCGGAGTCTGCTCGCTGATATAGGCAGACTGAAGATCGCCGCTGAGCAACAGACCGACGGCGTGGTCCAACTTGGAAAGCAGCACCGTCTGCTGGCCATTGTTCAGGTCAATGCGCAACAGCCGTCCTGAAGCAGCAAATTCCACCACGTATGCTGCGTGGTGAGCCTCATCCAGAAAGATCTGCTGGGGGGCGGTCATGCCGGAACTCACCACGCTGGCATGCGCCCGGTCAGCGTTCGCTAACGACACGCGAAGCAGGTCGCCGGTGCGTTCGCTCACGTACGCATGCACGTCATCGCCGCTCAGCTTAACATCTTCCGGCTGTTGATAGCCGGTCCCCAACACGCTATACGCGGGAAGCAGATGATAGGTGGTCCACTGGATGGTCAAGTTGTAGCCATACTGCAAGACTTCAACCTTGGCGAAATTGCCTTGATTGGTGAAGACTGCAAAAACATCGCCCGGCACCAGGCGATTGGCAGGATCATTGTTCCCATTGATGGGCGTGGTGGAATACGGGAGCTTCTGCAAAACATCAGCGGTAACGGAGTTGAAGTTGGCTACACCAATATTCGTGATACGGGCGTTCCCTTGAGGGACCATTTGCCGCAACACGTTGGTTTCCTGGTCCCACCAGAGATCGGGGCTGGGCCCGCCCTGGACGCCAGTGTCCAGATTGAACGTCCATGTCCCCTTCAGCACGGTTATTCCCGAGGAAATAACAACGGCCGGCTTAAACAGATTCAAAGACGAAAGTTTTCCGCCAAATTCCACGAAGATCAGTTGGTTGTGGGCGCGGCGCAGGTCAGAGCCGATAGCACCGCCCAGTCCGCCGGCGAGCTGGGTTGAGGAAGGCGCGCTCTTCACCTGGATTTGCGGAAGCGAAGTAAAAGGAATACGCGTGATGGCTTTAGCGACGTCATTTACTATTTGACTTTTCTGGCCATCGATTTTTCCAGCAGATGTTTCAATGAGAGTCTTTTCAATAACATTTTTTTCGGTATCAGATGGTGACATGATAAATTTCCTTTTCCATGGGTACAAAGGCGATGTGCAGATGGGCGTGGGCCCCTTCATGGCAAAGCCTTATCGGGTGAGGTTTAGGATTAGATCTGCCGGGCGCTGAGGAGATCTGACTGATCAGCACGATTGGGAATGATGGATAGAGAGGTCAGGGTCTTCTGCAAAGCGGTCGCAGTGAAACAGGCGCCCACGAAAATATCGTGGACGCCGCCTCGGATTCAGGCCGCTGTGACCTTAGGTTTAGGTTTCGGCACATGAGGTTTGACCGGAGTTCCGCAATACTCGTCAAACAGTTTGGAACTGGCAGTCTTGACTATCGCTTCTCCCACTTGTTTGATCGCAGCGCTGGCTTTCTCACTGGAAGTTAGCGAAGCCAGGTCGCGCAGAGCGTGCGCCAGCACGATGTCATTCATGGCCGGGGTAACATGTTCCAGCCAGGGCTCGGGCTGCGGGCCGGAGGTAAGGCCTTCCAGCGACCTTGGGCGGGGATGGAAAAACGGATCAAAGGGACGTCCGTTGGGGTCCAATTCGCCGTCCCAGTCAGCAACAAGGTCGCGTGCAGAAGCTGACACTAACTCCCTGGCTATGCTGTGGAGCTTGGTTGAAGTCTCCCGGTTGTGCAGGTTCGCGCTGATGTCGCGCAGCAAGTCCGCCACGATGTA